>NZ_JAJCNF010000119.1:0-258 GCF_020560945.1 Dorea sp. 210702-DFI.3.125 | reverse complement strand
AACAGCAATTAGAGAAAGGAAGGTTGATTGATGAACGAATTAAGAAACTCAAAGAGCGACGATCAACTGGAAGAGTTGCTTCTGCTGACAGAGCAGATGCAGGAAGAACTCGACCAGAAAGACCGGACTATCAGGGAACTGAAAGTGCAGCTCGACGAATCGCTGACCTTGAACGAGAAGTTAAACAGCGAGAACAAAACAGAGAACATTCAAGCCTTAAAGAACGACTTGAGGAAAACAAAAGAATTGTTGCAGAGC
>NZ_JAJCNF010000118.1:0-266 GCF_020560945.1 Dorea sp. 210702-DFI.3.125 | reverse complement strand
GATGGTTATAAATCTTTAATTTAATAGTATGGCAACACTGAAAGAGAAAATTGGTTATGGCTTTGGTGATATGTCTTCCTCTATGTTCTGGAAGATATTCTCCTATTATCTGCCTATATTCTATTCTAATATATACGGGCTGAGTCTGGCGGATACGGGCGTCCTGCTGTTGGTAACGCGCATTTGGGATGCGGTGTCCGACCCGATGATGGGCATCATTGCCGACCGAACCCATACGCGATGGGGAAAATACCGTCCTTATCTGC
>NZ_JAJCNF010000117.1:0-267 GCF_020560945.1 Dorea sp. 210702-DFI.3.125 | reverse complement strand
GCGCCGCTAAAGCGGCTATCCCCTGTGTACCCGCCGCAAAGAGAAATCCGCTCTGCGGTTTTCCCTTTTCATCGGGTTTTATAGAAGCACTGACACACGGACTGTCTGCGGATGGTCTTTCTTTATCTTATCAGCAAAGGATGTGAGAACATGGAAAAATCTTTGGAACAGTTGAAGCAGGAATATGAAAAAACCACTGTCCTGCTGGAACAGGAAAAACGGAAAATGCAGCGTTTGAAAAACCGGCAGGCGTATCTGGAAAGCGGT
>NZ_JAJCNF010000116.1:0-272 GCF_020560945.1 Dorea sp. 210702-DFI.3.125 | reverse complement strand
TATCGACAGCACAGGCAAGAAAATGACGCTTTGCCAACTCTATGCCAAACAGAACGCACAGAGGGCAAATGTGAAGAAAAGCACAATGAAACAACGGGAACAACTCATGCGGTTATTGAAAGAGGACAAGTTGGGTGCTAGGAGCATTGATACAATCAAGCCCTCTGACGCTAAAGAATGGGCGGTACGCATGAAAGACAAAGGCTTTTCCTACAATACCATTAACAACCATAAACGCTCGTTAAAAGCGTCATTCTATATCGCCATACAAG
>NZ_JAJCNF010000115.1:0-282 GCF_020560945.1 Dorea sp. 210702-DFI.3.125 | reverse complement strand
CTTGCGTTCCTATGCCAGACAGGGGCTTGATATAGTCCCCACTGTCCATGAGGGGACTGCTGTCCGGCAGATGGAAAAGCGGGGTATCCAGACGAACATCGGCAACCTGAACCGGGACATCAGAGCCGCCAACCGCCTGATGAAGTCTATCCGGCAGCTCATTCAAAACCTCAAAGGCTGGATTACCGAGCTGGGAGAAAAACGAAAAGAACTGCTTGCACAAAAGGCGGCGGAGGAAGCGACACTTCTTCCCAATCTGCTGATGAAGTATATGGAGATACG
>NZ_JAJCNF010000114.1:0-285 GCF_020560945.1 Dorea sp. 210702-DFI.3.125 | reverse complement strand
CACTCATTGCACTAATTATGCGATTTTTTCTTGCTTGCACCGATTTCTGCATCAATTGATGTAAGTTTGATGTAAATCGCTGTTTTTTTAGTTTTTTATCAAATGAAGTACGTCCCGTCTATTCGGTAAAACGGTACATCTTTACATCATCTTAATAGAGCTTTGCACCTGCTGGAATGTGGTCATCAACCATCAGAAGATGGAGCTTTTCTTCGCCTTCTTCTTCGTGGATAGCACTGAGGAGCATACCGCAAGAGTCAATGCCCATCATAGCTCTCGGTGGAA
>NZ_JAJCNF010000113.1:0-286 GCF_020560945.1 Dorea sp. 210702-DFI.3.125 | reverse complement strand
GACAAACTTGGTCATTTAGAGGAACTAAAAGTCGTAACAAGGTTTCCGTAGGTGAACCTGCGGAAGGATCATTAAAGAAATTTAATAATTTTGAAAATGGATTTTTTTTTTTTTGTTTTGGCAAGAGCATGAGAGCTTTTACTGGGCAAGAAGACAAGAGATGGAGAGTCCAGCCGGGCCTGCGCTTAAGTGCGCGGTCTTGCTAGGCTTGTAAGTTTCTTTCTTGCTATTCCAAACGGTGAGAGATTTCTGTGCTTTTGTTATAGGACAATTAAAACCGTTTCAA
>NZ_JAJCNF010000112.1:0-288 GCF_020560945.1 Dorea sp. 210702-DFI.3.125 | reverse complement strand
TCCCGGACAACCGGCGCACAGAAGAATGTGTGTCTGCCTATGCGTCCCTCTACCCGTTGATTACCTATTATCTGAACAGGCTGAATGACTGGGGGCTTTGCTTCCGGCGGTGCAAGGTCTGTGGGAAATATTTTCTGGCAAAGAGCCAGCGGTATGAGTTGTGCAGCGATAAGTGCCGAAAAGCACAGGCGCTTCAAAACAAGCGGGAATTTGACGAGAGGGCAAGAGAAAATAACTATGACCTGCTTTATAAAAATGAATGCCAGAACTGGCGCAACAAAATAAACC
>NZ_JAJCNF010000111.1:0-306 GCF_020560945.1 Dorea sp. 210702-DFI.3.125 | reverse complement strand
AGAACTCATAGTAAACTCTGTTTTTGTCTTTTACTTCTCTGTAGTAGTTTTTGTGATAAAGTTCTCCGTACTGCATCCGGTTTTTAAGCTGTTCCTTTCGGGCATTGCGAAGAATCTCTGTCAGCGTATCTCCAAAATCAACAATCCTTACTTTCTTCCGCTTGGTTGGTCCGATGATATTCTTGTGCCTTGAACCATCATAACGGATGCTTCGTCTGATTGTAAGGCACTGTTCTTCAAGATTTACATCCTGCCATGCCAGACCACAGGCTTCACCGATACGAAGTCCTGCATAATAAGCTATCT
>NZ_JAJCNF010000110.1:0-306 GCF_020560945.1 Dorea sp. 210702-DFI.3.125 | reverse complement strand
CGATTTCTTTGATTAAGCGGTTAAGGGTGGCTGCGTCCAGCTCTGTGATGTTGGCGTATTCCTGAATGGCTTCCACCCATTGTTTTGCGTCATTGGCAAGCTGGACTTCATCGGACAGCCGCTTTCTGCCCTCGGACACTTTTGTTTTAAGTTCCGTCTGCTCGGTCTGTGTCTTTTCCAGCATGGTATTGAAATTCTGCTCACTGATACGCCCTGCAATCATATCCTCATACAGCCGCATGACCATTTTGTCCAGAACCTCAATCCGTTCCTCGTCCCTTGTAAGGGAGCGTTCCATTGCTTCCC
>NZ_JAJCNF010000011.1:0-88837 GCF_020560945.1 Dorea sp. 210702-DFI.3.125 | reverse complement strand
AAATATAGAGTTATCAAGGTTCAGCACACCTTATTGGTGTGGGAAGTTTGAGTTAGGAACAACAACATTTACAGTCTCTAATATATCGTTGGAGTCAGGTGTTCTGATTGATAATTACGGTAATGTAGATGGAAGTTTTGAAATTATTATTCCGAAAGTAAATAGTGCGTCAGGAGTGTCGGAAGTTCAGGCTGCTGTATGGTGTGCCGCAAACCAAAATGATATTGTTTGGTATAATGCCAAAAAACAAAACGATGAAACTTACAAAGTATACGTAGATCCAATGAATCATAAAGGAAATTCAGGATTATATAAAGTACATGTGTATGTAACAGGAGAAAATGGTCTCGTACAGAAAGTAGATACAGCATCTCAATTGGTTACAGCAAGCAAGTATTATACGATTATGGGTGAAACCAGTGTAACGGTAGATCAGATGGTGAAATATTATGAGAGCACAGGTAATCAGTATCCGGCTGCAAAATTAGGCGCAAGTGGAGCAGCTACATTGAAAGAGTTCTGTGAAATTTATTTGCAGGAAGCAGAGGCAGAAGGTGTTCGGGCAGAAGTTGCATTTGCTCAGTCAATGAAAGAAACTGGCTGGTTAAAGTATGGTGGAGCAGTGAAAATTGAACAGAACAATTTTGCAGGAATAGGTGCAGTAGATAATGATCCAGTAGGAAGCAGCGCATGGTTTCCTGATGTGAGGATTGGTGTGAGAGCCCAAATACAGCATTTAAAAGCATATGCAAGTACAAATGATTTAAATAATGCACGTGTGGATCCAAGATTTAACTTGGTTACACGCGGTTGTGCGCCGTATGTGGAATGGCTTGGTACACAGGAAAATCCTAATGGGTATGGATGGGCAACAAGTGCAAATTATGGCGCATCTATAGTAACGATGATAAAAAAATTAAAGACAATGTAGAGTTGCAAATACTATTATAGAATGATATAATATCTGAGTATTATGAATGTATAGACAGGATATTTTATAATTATGGATAATAGTGGAATGTTAAAATATAATAATTTATACATGAAATAGTGAAGCGGACAGCAGTATCGAAAGATACTGCTAGTTTGCATTATAGATAAATTATTTGGAGGTATATTGTGAATAGTTATATACAGAATTTTAAAAAATTTAAACCGTTATTAGGAGAATTGGTTGCAAGAGATGTTAAGATTAAGTATAGACGTTCAGTGTTAGGCGTATTATGGACATTATTAAATCCACTATGTATGATGATAATTTTATCATTGGTTTTTTCAAATATTTTTAAATTTGACGTGGAAAATTATTCGTTGTATATATTAAGTGGACAAGTTGTATTTAATTTCTTTTCAGGGGCAACGACTGATGCAATGTCATCGATTATAAGCAATGGATCGTTGATTAAGAAAGTATATGTCCCGAAATATTTATTTGTTTTATCAAGAATAATATCTAGTTTCATTAATCTTTTAGCATCTTTTACAGCACTGTTGTTAGTTATGATTGCAACAAGAGCAGAATTGCACTGGAAAGTAGTACTTGTTGTGATACCATTAATTTTGTTAGTGGTGTTTTCACTTGGAGTTGGATTAGTGCTTGCTGCAATTACAGTTAAATTTAGAGATGTTATGCATCTTTATTCTGTTTTTACAACAGCTTTGATGTATTTAACACCGGTTATTTATCCGATGTCTATATTGCCTAATTGGTTATATAAGCTGGTAATGTTAAATCCATTGACAAATATGTTGATGATGTTTCGTGATGTTATGATTAATAATAATATATTTGATTTGAAATCCTTGATTATAGCAATTATTGAAACAGCGCTCATGTTTTTAATTGGATTGTATGTATTTTACAAGAATCAAGATGAGTTTATTTTAAATATTTAGAGGTGCATTATGGAAAAGCAGGAAGCAATTATAAAAGTTGAGAATGTTTCTATAAAATTCAATTTATCAACGGAGCGATTTGATACTTTTAAAGAATATGTGATTAAAAGTCTTAAGAATCAGGTTTCATATGAAGAATTTTGGGCATTGAAAAATGTTTCGTTTGAAGTATACCGAGGAGATTCGCTTGGATTAGTTGGATTGAATGGTAGTGGAAAAAGTACAATGCTAAAAACTATTGCAGGTGTTTTAAAGCCGACCGAAGGAAAAGTTACTGTTAATGGTGGAGTAGCACCGCTAATCGAATTGGGAGCAGGATTTGATCTTGATTTGACTGCTCGTGAAAATGTGTACCTGAATGGAGCAATTTTAGGTCATTCAAGGGAAGTCATGGAACAGCATTATGAGGATATAGTTGAGTTTTCGGAGCTGCGAGAATTTATGGATGTACCAGTGAAAAATTATTCATCAGGAATGGTTTCAAGATTGGCATTTGCAATAGCAACGATAGGGACACCAGACATTTTGATTGTGGATGAAGTATTGTCTGTTGGAGATTTTAGATTCCAAAAGAAATGTGAAGAAAGAATTCATGCAATGATGGACAAAGGAACGACGATACTTTTTGTGTCTCATAGCATTGATCAGGTGAAATCCATATGCAACAAAATTGTATGGCTTGAAAAAGGGCATGTGAAGCGTTTTGGAAATGCGGAAGAAATCTGTGAAGAATATAGAAATTCATAAAGGTGAGGCGTAATATGAAATATATTAAAAAAATTATAATAACAATCATTGTTTTAGTTCTCGCATTTGTATATGCACATATTGCGAAAGCGAATGATGTATATGATAGAAATATAGATAATAATCAGTATCAAAGTACGGGACTAGTTCAGAATGGAACGATTGAACAGTCATTTGTCAGCGTAGAGGATACACTGGATGGTGTAAGTGTAAAAACTCAGACAATCGGGGATGTTACTGATATTGTAGTTAAATATACATTAGAAGAGGTAGATTCTGGTAAAATTGTTGCAGAAGGAAATGTTGATGCGAAAGATATCAAAAATGGGAAGTTTCAGAAATATAGTTTTGATACAGTGGAAAAATGCAAAGGCAAAAGTTATAGAATAATATTCGAAATTTCAAATACAACAGAAAATAATGGAGTTGGTTTTTATTTTGAACCTCAGGTTGAAAAATCAACAATATTTACAGTTGCAGGAAATAATACACAGGGTACGTTAATTTTAAAGACTATAACAAATCGTTTTGATTTTGAAACATTTGCAGTATTACTCATTTTTGTTGTGTATATTGTTTTATTTATGAAATTCTTATATAAATTATTTAAATAATGATGGAGAAAAGTAAAATGGAAAAAACAAAAAATGAATTTCAAATTGTTAAATACAGATTGAAGATTGATAATCCTAATATTCTGCTTGTTCAATGTTGGTTTACAGAAAATGAAGTGGAAGAAAGTGACATTTTCTTTTTACTGGGAGAACAAAGATTGATTCCTAAAGTTTCAGTGAAAGAAGGAATTGAGATTCGAAAAAAACATTTGAATGAGAGTTATAATATTGATCGAGAGTATTATTTTTGGATTCCTCTTCCTGAAGATATTAATGCGAAGCAATGTGTGCGGGTTTTCCAGAAGATTGATAATAAAGAGAAACTGGTATATGCAATTCCGTGTGCCAAGATTATAAGTAAGCAGAAAAAGATTGATAAATACATTGAAGAAACTAAAATTGCAGATGACAAAATTAATATAAAGGGTTGGTATGTAGCGGATAAGGATGATGTAGAAATCTGTATTTTGGATGAACGTAATAGGAAGATTGAATTTGCGATAAAAGATATATTCAGGAATGATGTTGTAACAGAATATCCAGAGGCAAAGCAGAGACAAGTGCACGGATTCAATATTGAATTTATGGATAAAGGATATAAAAAAGTTACGGTTGTTATGATTGATGGTCAGAGAAAGTCTGAATTCCAATGTAATGTAAGACCTAGTCTCATATCTAAAGGAACAAAAAAAGTAGTTGGTTTGAGTAAAAAAACTTTAAATAGTTTGTCACAAAATGGAGTGAAGACAACTACAAAATTGATTATAAAAAAAATCCTAAAAATTAAAGAAAATGATTATATGACTTGGAGAAAGAAATATATACTTTCTTCAAGCGATTTGGAAAAACAAAAGGCAAAAAAATTTGAATATCAGCCTAGGTTCAGTATTGTTGTACCATTATATAAGACTCCTGAAAAATATTTGAGAGAGTTTATTGCATCAGTTGAAAATCAGACCTATTCAAATTGGGAATTATGCTTATCGGATGGTAGTGGTGAGAATTCACCGATAGAAAAAATTTTGAAGGAGTATGAAGAAAAAGATGAACGGATAAAGATAGTCAGAAATGATAATGCATTACAGATATCGGAAAACACAAATGAGGCAATTGCTATTGCTAGTGGTGATTATATAGCTTTTGCAGATCATGATGATTTGTTAACCCCAGATGCATTGTTTGAGTGTGTAAAAGTGTTGAATCAGGATCGAAGCGTTGAAGCAATCTATTCGGACGAAGATAAAGTTACAATGGATGGAAAAGAATATTTTGAACCACATTTTAAGACTGATTTCAATATAGAGTTGTTATGTTCAATGAACTATATTTGCCATTTGTATGTAGTAAGTAAACAGATAATCGATAAAATTGGAGTTTTAAATAAAGAATATGATGGTGCGCAGGATTATGATTTTGTATTAAGAAGTGTTGAAGTGGCACAAAAAGTATATCATATTCCAAGAGTTTTATATCATTGGAGAGCGCACAAAGATTCGACAGCAGAAAATCCAGAAAGCAAAATGTATGCATTTGAAGCAGGAGCAAGAGCAATTCAAGCGCATTATAATCGTGTGGGGATAAAAGCTAAAGTACATCAAGGAGAATATTTGGGGCTTTACAAAACGGAGCATATTATAGATGCTAAACCTATGATTTCCATTATTATTCCGAATAAAGATCATATAGATGATTTGGAAAAATGTATAAATTCAATAGAAAGAAAAAGTCACTATGAAAATTATGAGTATATTATTATAGAAAATAATAGTGAGGAAGAAAAAACATTTGAGTATTATCAGAAAGTAGAAGCTGAGAATTCAAAAGTACATGTTGTATATTGGAAAGATGAATTCAACTATTCTGCAATTAATAATTTTGGTGTAAAATATGCAAAAGGTGATTATTTATTATTTTTGAATAACGATACGGAGATTATAAATGATAATTGTTTGGAAGAATTGGTTGGATATTGTATGCATGAAGGGGTAGGAGCAGTAGGAGCCAGATTGTATTATTCTGACAATACAATTCAACATGCAGGTGTGATAGTTGGATTCGGAGGAATTGCAGGTCATGCATTTTTAGGTTTGGACAGAAGTGCAAATGGATATTTTTCTAGAATTATTTGTGCGCAGGATCTTAGTGCGGTGACTGCAGCATGTATGATGGTGAAGAAGGAGGTGTTTGAAGAAATAGGAGGGTTTGATACGGATTTAAAGGTTGCATTCAATGATGTTGATTTATGCATGAAGATAAGGACAGCAGGATATCGAATTGTATATAATCCATATGCAGAATTGTACCATTATGAATCTAAATCTAGAGGATTAGAAGATACTCCGGAAAAGGTAGAAAGATTTAATGGAGAAATTGCAACATTTGCACAGAAATGGCCGGAAATATTAAAACACGGAGATCCCTATTATAATCCTAATTTGTCAATGGAGCGAGGAGACTTTGGATTAAAATAACTGAGAGGAGAGGCCTATGAGGAAAAGAATTGAAAAATTGATAGTTGTGTTTTCATTAGTGTGCATGATGACTGCTGAAAGTGTATATGCGGAAGGGATAACTGAAAATCAACAGTTAATCAGCAATGAAACCACACAGGTTGTTAATGAAGAGCAAGAAGCTCAAGATAGAGTGGAAAATCAAAATGATGTTAATGCAGAAAATGAAGAACAGATACTAAATCAAGAACAGATTACGGATAGAAGTGCGGAAGTAAATGACAACTTAGAAGTTGTTCAAAAAGGAGTGGCACAATATATAATAAAGTATACTTTTTCATCAGAACCGATTTCTGTAAAAAAAGTTAAATTTGCGGTCTGGAGTGAACTGAATGGGCAAGATGATCTCGTTTGGTATGATGCTTCAAAGAAAGAAAATGGAATATATGAGACAGAGGTTTCATTGTTGAACCATGTAGGGCTTGGAAAATATTTAGTGCATGCTTATTATGTGGATGAAAATGGAAATATGAATTTCTTAGAATCTACAGCATTTTCAACAGAGGAGCCGAAACTGAACGAGCCAAGTGTTGAAATCAAAGATTTCGAAAAAGGAATTATTCACGCTACTACAGGTATAATAGAAAAACGCGAATATGTTCAAAAAGTGCAGTTTGCGGTTTGGAGTGAAGATGGCGGACAGGATGATCTTATATGGTATGATATTTCGCCTAATGCAGATGGAGAATATGAAAAAGATATATTTATTAGCAATCATAAGTATGCACTAGGAAAGTATTATGTACATATATATATTACTGATATTACTGGAAGAAGATATGGAGTATGCGCGTTAGAGCAGGAAATAAATGCGCAACTTGGAACTGTATCAGTAGAAAATAAGACTGGCAGTTATGAATATAATATTTCAGTTAAAGGAATGGTGGTTCCAGGAGGAATAGAAGCAGTCCAGTTTCCTGTCTGGAGTGAAGTGAATGGACAGGATGATATTATCTGGTATAATTCGACTAACGTAGGAAATCAGTATGAAAAGACAATTTCTTTAATGAATCATAAAGGATTTGGAACATATGCAGTACACGCGTATGCCAAAACAAAAGGTGGGAAACTGCTATTTCTTGGAAACCATTCTTTTGAGGTGGAAGGGCCTGAAATTGGTAAGGCAGAAATTACTAATTATGATTCGAAGGCTGGAACATTTCAAGTTGTTTTTTCGGATGTAAAACATGACGAATTGATAAAAGAAATTAAAGTTCCAACTTGGAGTGCGATAAATGGACAGGATGATATTGTCTGGTATAGTGCAAAAAAAAGTAAAGATGGAACATATGTAGTAGATGTTAATATAAAAAATCATAAGTATTCAATGGGCACTTATATTTCGCATGCATATATGACCGATATAACTGGGAATACAACAGGTATGGTTGTAGGAACATTGGAGGTAAATATTGAAAGTGGAGCATTAACATGCACACAAGGGACCAGTGACAAAAAGCAGTTTAAGATAGAACTCGAAGGATTAAAAGTCCCGGGAGGAGAGATTGCAGTACAGTTTCCGATATGGAGTAAAGTTAACGGTCAGGATGATATACGGTGGTACACAGCAAAGAAAAATGGCGATGGAAAATATTCTTTGACTATGTCAGTCGCAGATCATAAGGGATTGGGAGCATATGCAGTACATGCATATGCAAAAATGGCAGATGGAAGCTTGAAATATATCGGTAATACGGAGTTTAAAGTAGATGCTCCTACAATTGGTGCGATTGAAGTAAATGATCAGAAAAAGAAATCTGGGGAATTCCAAGTTAAAATTACGGGAATTCAGCATAATGAATTAATAAAACAAATTCAGGTACCGATATGGTCAGAAGGAAACCAAGGGGACATTGTATGGTATAATGCAACTAGAAATCAAGAGGGTGATTATGTTGTAAATGTAAATATAAGTAATCACAAATATAATCTAGGTCTTTATAAGATACATGTATATATGACTGATATAACTGGAGCAAAACAATGGATGGGCGCTACAAGTTGTGATATATCATCTACATATACAAATTTGAAAGTTGAAGATATAGCTGGAACAGAGAGTACTTACAAAATAACATTAAGTGGTTTGGAAGTTCCGGCTGGAGAGAAAGCTGTTTCTTTTGCAGTATGGGGAAGCAGTTCAGGTCAAAATGATATTATATGGTATAATGCATCGAAAGATTCTAATGGAAATTATACATGTGATGTGAAAATTAGAAATCATAAAGAATTAGGATCATATAATGTACATGCATATTGTATAACAAAAGGGGGAAACAGAGCATTTATAGGAGCAACAAGCTTTGAGGTGCAAAGTGTTCCTAATACAATTGTATCAGTGACGGATATAAATGGAACAAAAGGTAGTTTCAAAGTTACGGTATCCGCTGTTGGTGCAGCATCAGGTATTGAAAAAATTCAAGTACCGGTATGGTGTGCAGCTAATCAAAGCGATATTGTGTGGTATACAGCAATTAAAGATGGATCTGGAAATTATGTAGTAAATGTACCAGTTTCGAATCATGCTCATCATTTTGGAACTTATAAAATTCATACATATATTACTATGGGAAATGGTGTCACTGTATTTGGTGGTTCGAATCAGTGCAATATCATTGCTAAAGATTATGTATATAATGTTTCTCTTAGTGCGACAAAAAGAGAAGTTGGAATTATGGGGGCATCGGCAAGTCGAGTTCAATTTCCGTCATGGAGTGATGCTAATGGACAGGATGACATTATATGGTATGAAGGTGTAAATCAAGGAAATGGGAAATGGAATGCAGTTGTTGATAGTACAAAACATAATAATGGTGGAAATTATACCACACATATCTATGTAACTAGTAATGGAACGAAATATAATGCAGGAGCGACACATTACTCATTAACAAAGGCACCGACAGATCAGGGACTGATGCAGGCCAGAGCAAATTTATATGGAAGTTCTACCCCATATATTATTTTAGTAAACAGAAGTACACATAAAGTAGGAGTATTTCAAGGATGGCAAGGTAACTGGACGTGTATTCGATACTGGGATTGCAGTGATGGAGCACCAAGCACACCAACAGTAGAAGGAACTTTTACGGTTGGAATCAGAGGATATTATTTCGATTCCGGGGCTTCGAGATGTTACTGGTATACACAGTTTAAAGGTAATTATCTATTCCATTCCGTTTTATATAATAAGAACGGAACATTGAGAGATGGAAGATTAGGAATGCCATTATCACATGGTTGTGTCAGGTTGGATATCAATAATGCAAAATGGATATATGATACAATACCGTCAGGAACAACTGTTGTAGTTTATCATTAAGGTGTAATATAAAGGAATTGGATAACATGTATTGAAATATGTTATCTGATTCCTTTTTTAGTGAAAATGTTCAGAATATATGATATAATGAATAAAATATTTGTTGGAAAAGGAATAAAATATGAAGAGAGTAATAACATATGGAACATTTGATTTAATTCACTATGGACATATTAATTTATTGGAACGTGCAAAGAAGCTGGGAGATTATTTGGTAGTAGGGTTGTCCACCAATGAATTCAATGAACAAAAAAATAAAAAGTGTTATTTTTCTTATGAAGAAAGAAAAAGGTTATTAGAGGCATTAAGAGTTGTGGATTTAGTTATTCCAGAAGAATCTTGGGAACAAAAAAGAAGTGATATACAAATGTATCATATAGATACATTTGTTATGGGAGATGACTGGAAAGGGAAATTTGATGATTTGAAAGATATATGTGAGGTCGTGTATTTAGAACGGACACCGGAAGTATCTACAACAAAAATAAAAACGGAATTAAAGAAATTTTAGGAGAAAGAGGACACTTATATAATTAGCGTGCGGTATAGTAAGAATGAGAGAGAGAATAGAAAAAGATTTAATGGTGTTTATATCAAGCCCAGATTTTGCAGATAATTCCAGGGGATTATGGGAGTATGTTGTAAAAAATACAAATTATAAAACATTTTGGATTATAAGAGACAAAGAAATATATGATTTGCTATTAGATAAGGGTATTGAATGTGCATTAGAAGGTTCAGAATTAGCTAAAGAGACTATTTCTAAAGCACATTATTTAATAACATCATCTTTTGATTTGGCATATGAAAAGAAAGTTGGTCAAGTTCATGTAGCAGCATGGCATGGATTTCCACTGAAAGTAATAGGCTTTTTTGATAGCGCAGCCTCGAATACTGAAAGCTTTGATGATTTAAAAATAATCACAACACAGACAGATCTTATTACAGCTACATCGAGATTTTCACATCTTACATTGAGTGGTATGTTTGCTGTTGACCCAAGAAAAGTTAAGGAAACTGGATATCCAAGAAATGATATTATGTTTTGGAGTAATGCGCAGGAGGAGTTGCAGAAGTTAGTTGATATTGACGTAAAGAACAGCAGATTGTTTTTTTATTTACCAACTATGCGTAAGGGATTAAAAGATGAAGGAGAGCATTTCGAAAAAAATATTTTTAATTATTCGGATTATGATGTCGAAGAATTGGATTGTTTTTTAGAAAAAAATAATGCATACATCATTGCAAAGGTACATTTTGCAGATAACGAAATGTATAAAAGTGAAGATTTTAAATTGCCTAAGAGGCTTTTATTTCTGGATACACAAATTATGAATACAAAGTTATGTACAATTTACCATATTATGTCTGCTTTTGATGGTCTAATTACTGATTATTCGTCGATATATGCAGACTATATGTTATTAGACAAACCGATTTTATTTTCATGTCCGGATATAGAAAAATATAAAAAAGACAGAGGATTCGTAGTTGATGATCCAACGTTACTGATGCCAGGAGCAATTATAAAGACTCAAAAAGAATTGTTAGAAAATTTGGGTAAGATATTAAAAGGAGAAGACGAGTATAAAGCTGAAAGAACTAAGAAAATAAGTATTTTTCATAAATATCAAGATGCAAATTCATCAAGAAGAGTGTTAGAGATGATGGAAAATATAGCTGTTGAAGGCAGTGTAGATTCATCAAAAACGATGGGAAAATTATTTCAGAAATTTCAGTCTCCATTAGAACAATATGTTGTTCAAGAAGTTAAAGCGGAAATATTCTTTGACAGAGGGGCAGGATATAGTGAAAAAAATAAAGAAATAAAAAAATACTCCTTGATGAATAAAGAAGATAATGTAATCACAGTCCAGATGGAGCTTCCAGATGACATTTGTAATATTCGTTTTGATCCGGATGATTATGGAAGAGTTGTAATGAAATCAATGAAAATATATTTGGATGGAGTGCGTCAGGAAAAATATACCATAGTTAATGGACAGAAAATTGGTGGAGATATTTATTTTGGTAAACTGGATCCTCAAATTATAATTCCTTTGGAAGGGAAAAAGGCAAAAACGTTAAGAATTGAATATAATGCTGCGGATTTATATGAATGTGCAGGTGCGGTAATAGAAAAGGTGTGCGGTGAAAATTATTCATTGAATCAAAAAATAGGACAATTAAATACATTACTCCAAGAAATTTATGAGTCGACTTCTTGGAGAACAACTGAAATATTTAGAAAAATAGGCAGAAGAATTAAAAAATAAGGTTCATTCAATGATAAGCATCAAAATGCATTAAATTTGTTTAATAAAGAAAAAACTTGATTATATGGAGAAGAAAATAAAATGAAAAGAAAAGTATTTGCTATTTTATTAGTAGTAATGTTAGTATCAGTTTCAGCATGTAGTAATTCTACAAGCACAGATTCATCTCAAACTGCTAATCAAAAAACAGAGCAGCAGGAGGATAAGAATAACGCTGATCAGAAAGATGAGAATAAAGAAGAACAGTCAGGAGAGAATTCAGATGAAAAGTCACAGAATACGGTTTCAAATGAGGATAAATCTGTAGAAATCAAGGTTTATATGAGTAATGATGATGCAACCGCATTTGTATCTGAGAGTGTAGAGATTGCTGAACTGACACCAGAGAATATTGTGAATGCATTAATTGAAAAATCTGTATTGTCATCAGATGTTCAAGTATTAAAGTGTGACAAGCAGACAGTAGAGGGTGTGGAAAGTCTGGAGGTAGATTTTAATGGAGCATTTGGTGTATATGTGAGCAGTAAAGGAACAACTGGTGAGTATTATACAATCGGAAGTATTGTAAATACATTTTTAGATGCATATGGTTGCGAAAAGATTAAGATTACGGTGGAAGGAAATACTTTAGAGACAGGGCATAACGATTATCCTGGATATATGGATCGTTTTGAGTAAAAATAGTACAGAAACAGGAATTCCCGGTTTTTCGTTGTGGAAAGCCGGGAGTTGCTTTATAATAAAAATATATTTGGCATGGAGGTGGAAAAGTGATTCGATACAATATCCCGATTGGTATTTCTGAATTTGAGAAGATTAGGAAAAATGATTATTACTATGTGGATAAGACGGAACTGATTCAGACTTTGGTGAAGACAGAACCTGCGGAGATTACACTTTTTACAAGACCTCGCAGATTTGGAAAGACGTTTGTGATGAGTATGCTGGCTTCTTTCTTTGATATTCGCAGAGATAGTAAAGCCTTGTTTGAAGGTTTGAAGATTGCTGAAGATCAGAAACTGTGTGAATTGTGGATGAATCAATGGCCTGTGATTTTTCTTAGCTTTAAAGATGCAGGTGGGGAAACCTTTGAAGATGCATATGGGTTATTGCAATCCATTATTTCACAGCTATATGTAGAACATGCTTACTTAGAAAAATGTACTGAAATTGATGAATCATATAAAGAGATTTTTGCCAGATTGAAACGGTGGCAGGGAAATAAACCAGATGTGCAGATTTCACTTAGAATATTAATGCGTATGATGCAGATATACTATGGAAAACAGGTGATTCTGCTGATCGATGAGTATGATGTGCTGATGGCAAAGGCAGGAGCCAAAGCATATTATAATGAGATGCTGGATGTAATTGGTACAATGATGAGCCAGGCATTAAAGGATAATACAGCACTTAAGTTTTCGGTAATCACAGGCTGTCTGCGTATTTCGAAAGAGAGTATTTTTACAGGTACCAATAATTTTGTGGCAGATACCATTGCGGATGAAAGATTCAGCAGCTTTTTTGGTTTTACGGATGAGGAAGTACGAAAACTTTTAGAGAATACTGATAATCTTGAATATTTCGATCAGATAAAAAAATGGTATGATGGATACTGTTTTGGAAAGACAGAGATTTACTGCCCGTGGGATGTGTTGTGTTATCTAAATAAACTGGCATTCGAATCAGAAAGTGAACCGGAGAATTTCTGGGAAAATACCAGTCATAATGATATCATTCGTACATTTTTATCATGTGAAGGCATGGATGTGACAGATTCTTTTGAGAGGCTTCTTGCAGGTGAGACGATAGAGGTCAATATTACAGAAAACCTGACGTATGAGAATTTGACAGATTCGGAAGAAAATCTGTGGAGTGTGTTGTATCTGACTGGATATCTGACCAAGGATATTAAAAATCCGGTGTCTGGAAAGACGAAAGTATTTTTGAAAATCCCAAATGCAGAGATTATGGATATTTTCAGGAAAAGTGTAGTGCGTTGGTTTGACGAGCGGATAGCTGTTCGTGACAGAAGTGAATTGTTCGAGGCTTTGTGGAATGAAGATGTTGGCAGATTGTCAGATTTGATATCAGAACTTTTATTTGAGACTATCAGCTACCATGATTATGCAGAGAGTTTTTATCATACATTTTTAGCGGGACTATTTGCAAATGCAGGTTATATTGTGGAGTCTAATTATGAAAGTGGACTTGGGAGACCGGATCTTGTAATAAAAGATAAGAAAAAGCGTCGGGCAGTTATTACGGAAATGAAGATTACTGACAGCGTGGAGAGTATGCAAAAGGCAGAAGAAAGGGCTTTGAAGCAGATAGAAGAGATGCGCTATGCGGATGGTATGTATGCTCAGGGGTATCAAAAAGTGCTAAAGTATGGTGCAGTATTTTATTGGAAGAGTTGTCTGATTGGCAGATGTGAAGAATAAAGGTGTAACAAAGGTAGAATGAAAAAGCCAGGTTATTATTCGTCCGGAGAGTTTGCGCGGATGGCGCATGTGACACTTCGGACAATCAGGTATTATGACAAACAGAATATTTTAAAGCCATCGTATGTGTCGGATTCAGGGGCAAGATTCTATACAGATGAAGATTTTGCCAGACTGCAGCAGATTCTTCTTTTGAAGTACCTGGGATTTACGCTGGATGATATCAGAGAGATGACCATTGATGATGCGGATTATCATTTTATGCTGAATTCATTGAATATTCAATTGAAGCTTGTGAGAGATAAGATTGAGCAGATGCAGCTTGTAGAAAAAGCAATACAGGATACATCGGAACTGATTCAGAAGGAGCACACCATTGACTGGAGCCAGATGTTGAATTTGATTCATCTGACTGGTATGGAGAAGAGTTTGAAGAACCAGTATCAGGATGCGTCCAATATATCAGCAAGAATTAATCTGCACAGCCTTTATTCCGTGAATAAAGAGGGATGGTTTCCGTGGATTTATGAGCAGCTTTGTGTGAGAGATGGCATGAAGGTACTGGAAATCGGCTGTGGTGATGGAACGCTCTGGAAGGAAAATAAAGATAAACTTCCAGAGAATATAGAGATTACATTGTCAGATACATCGGAAGGTATGCTTCGGGATGCGAGACGTAATGTAGGGATTGGAGACCATAGGTTCCGGTTTCGGCATTTTGACTGCCACAGAATTCCATATGAGGATCAGAGCTTTGATCTGGTAGTTGCCGGACATGTATTGTTTTACTGTGAGGATATATTACAGGTGTGCCGGGAAGTGAGGCGTGTATTAAAGCCTGGTGGAAGATTTGTGTGCAGTACCTATGGTGGCGAGCATATGAAAGAAGTCAGTGAATTGGTACAGAGCTTTGATGATAGAATTGTTCTATCGGCAGAAAAACTGTATGAAAGATTTGGAAGAGAGAATGGGGCTGAGATACTGGAGCAATATTTTACGGATGTTCATTGGAGAACATACGAAGATGAACTTGTAATTCCGGATCCAGAGCCGTTGATATCGTATATATTGTCCTGTCATGGAAATCAAAGCCAGTATATACTGGATCGGTATAAAGAATTCCAGACTTATGTGCGGAAAAAGACGGAAAAAGGCTTCCGGATTACAAAAGACGCGGGCGTGTTTATAGCATGGAATTCCTGAAGATTTTCTTAAATATTACAAAAAAGTTACATTTTTTGTAAAAAGTACTTGAAGGTGACCTAGGGTCACCTTTTATAATGCAATCATGAACATGCCATAACTTTATGAGATATGGTTAAACTATGTATTGTATTTATTACGAGGAGGTTCCTATATGAAGGGAATTATTTTAGCAGGAGGATCTGGAACACGTCTTTATCCTCTGACTATGGTAACATCAAAACAGTTATTACCTATTTATGATAAACCGATGATTTATTATCCGATGTCTGTGCTGATGAATGCAGGTATCCGTGATATCTTGATCATCTCTACACCACAGGATACACCGAGATTCAAAGAGCTGTTAGGAGACGGACATCAGTTTGGTGTACATCTTTCTTATGCAGTTCAGCCAAGCCCGGACGGACTTGCCCAGGCATTTATCATTGGCGAGGAGTTTATCGGTGATGATACAGTTGCTATGGTTCTTGGAGATAACATTTTCGCAGGACATGGACTGAACAAGCGTCTGAAGGCAGCAGTAGAAAATGCTGAGACAGGCAAAGGTGCTACAGTATTTGGTTACTATGTAGATGATCCAGAACGTTTCGGTATTGTTGAGTTCGACCACGAAGGAAAAGCAATTTCCATCGAGGAGAAACCGGAGCATCCAAAGAGCAACTACTGTGTAACAGGACTTTACTTCTATGACAATAAAGTTGTAGAGTATGCAAAGAGCCTGAAACCAAGTGCCCGTGGAGAATTGGAGATCACAGACCTGAACCGTGTATATCTTGAGAAGGGCAACCTGAATGTAGAACTTCTCGGACAGGGATTCACATGGCTGGATACTGGTACACATGAGAGCCTTGTAGATGCTACAAACTTTGTAAAGACAGTTGAGACACATCAGCATCGTAAGATTGCATGTCTGGAAGAGATTGCATACTTAAATGGCTGGATTTCAAAGGAAGAAGTTCTGGAAGTTTACGAGGTATTGAAAAAGAACCAGTATGGTCAATATCTGAAAGATGTCTTAGACGGAAAATACCGAGAGAATCTGTACTAAGATATTAGAATGAAAAACGAAGAATTTTAATAAATTTTGACTAAGTAATTCAAAGGAGATTTTTAATTATGACAATTATCGTAACCGGCGGAGCTGGATTTATTGGAAGTAACTTTATTTTTCACATGTTAGACAAATATCCGGATTATCGTATCGTTTGTCTGGACTGCCTGACATATGCAGGTAACTTATCTACACTTGCACCAGTGATGGACAACCCGAATTTCCGTTTTGTAAAAGAGAGCATCACAGACCGTGAGGCTGTTTACAAATTATTTGAGGAAGAGCATCCGGACATGGTTGTAAACTTTGCAGCAGAGAGTCATGTAGACCGTTCTATCGAGAACCCGGAAGTTTTCCTGGACACCAATATCAAAGGTACAGCAGTTCTTATGGACGCTTGCAGAAAATATGGTATCAAACGTTATCATCAGGTATCTACAGATGAGGTTTACGGAGATCTTCCACTGGACAGACCAGACCTGTTCTTTACAGAGGAGACACCAATCCACACAAGCAGTCCATACAGCTCATCAAAAGCTGGTGCAGACCTTCTTGTTCTTGCATACCACAGAACATACGGACTGCCTGTAACAATTAGCAGATGCTCTAACAACTACGGACCATACCACTTCCCGGAGAAGCTGATTCCGCTTATGATTGCAAATGCACTGAATGATAAGCCGCTTCCGGTGTATGGAAAAGGTGAAAATGTGCGTGACTGGTTATATGTAGAAGATCACTGCAGAGCCATCGACCTGATCATCCATAACGGACGTGTCGGAGAAGTTTACAATGTTGGTGGACACAACGAGATGAAGAACATTGACATCGTTAAGATGATCTGTAAAGAGCTTGGAAAACCGGAAAGCCTGATCACATATGTAGCAGACCGTAAAGGACACGATATGCGTTATGCAATCGACCCGACAAAGATTCACAATGAGCTTGGATGGCTGCCGGAGACAAAATTTGCAGATGGTATCAAAAAGACAATCCAATGGTATCTGGATAACAAGGAGTGGTGGGAGACGATCATTTCCGGAGAGTATCAGAATTACTATGAGAAAATGTATGCAAACCGGGAGGGAATGAAATAATGAAAGTACTGGTAACTGGAGTAGCAGGTCAGCTCGGACATGATGTGATGAATGAACTGGCAAAGCGTGGCTACGAAGGAATCGGTTCCGATATCGCGGAAAGCTATAATGGAATCCAGGACGGTACACCGGTTGTATCTATGCCATATGTGCAGATGGACATTACAGATAAAGCATCTGTAGAGAAAGTTCTTACAGAAGTAAATGCGGACGCAGTGATACATTGTGCAGCATGGACGGCAGTTGACCTTGCAGAAGATGAGGATAAAAAGGATAAGGTTCATGCAGTAAACGCAGAAGGAACGAAAAATATTGCGGAAGTATGTAAGAAGCTTGACAGTAAGATGGTCTATACCAGTACGGACTATGTATTCAATGGTCAGGGAGAAGAACCATGGCAGCCGGACTGCAAGGATTATCAGCCGTTAAATGTTTACGGACAGTCAAAACTGGACGGAGAGCTGGCAGTTTCTGAGACACTGGACAAATACTTCATCGTGAGAATTGCGTGGGTATTTGGAAAGAATGGTAACAACTTTATAAAGACCATGTTGAAAGTTGGAAAAAATCATGATAAACTTCGTGTAGTGAATGACCAAATCGGTACACCGACTTACACATTTGATCTGGCAAGACTGCTTGTAGACATGATCGAGACAGATAAGTATGGTTATTATCATGCGACAAACGAAGGCGGATACATCAGCTGGTATGATTTTACAAAAGAAATCTTCCGTCAGGCTGTAGAACAGGGACATACAGAGTACGGAGAAGACAGAATTACAGTTGATCCGGTTACAACTGCAGAGTACGGAGTGTCCAAAGCTGCAAGACCATTTAACAGCAGACTGGATAAGAAGAAACTGGTGGAGAATGGCTTTATACCACTTCCGACCTGGCAGGATGCACTTGGACGTTATCTGAAAGAGATGAACATAGACGAACTCTAAAAGCTTTGTGAAGATTCGCATAGACTCAAATAAGAGGCATTGTAAGACGAATAAAAAGAGTGAAAATGAAATGGACGGGTGCACATAATATATGTGTGCCCGTATGCATCATAATCGCAAAAAAAGGAGATATGCAAGATGGGACAGATTAAAGTAGAAAAAAATGCAGGTGGAATAAAGGGACTTTGTGTCATTGAGCCAACGGTTCATGGTGATGCAAGAGGATACTTTATGGAGACATACAATCAGAAGGATATGGAAGAGGCAGGACTTACGATGCAGTTCGTACAGGACAATCAGTCTTGTTCTACAAAAGGTGTTCTTCGCGGATTACATTTCCAGAAAGAGTTTCCACAGGGAAAACTTGTACGTGTCGTAAAAGGTTCAGTATTTGACGTAGCTGTTGATCTTAGAAGTGACAGTGAGACATACGGAAAATGGTTCGGTGTAGAACTGACAGAAGAGAACAAGAAGCAGTTCTATATTCCGGAAGGATTCGCCCATGGATTCCTTGTTTTAAGTGAGATTGCAGAGTTCTGCTACAAGTGTACAGACTTCTATCATCCAGGAGATGAAGGTGGTCTCGCATGGAACGACCCTGAGATTGGTGTAGAATGGCCACAGCTTGTAGGGGAGTATAAGGGCAATGCTTCCGCAGAAGGATATCATCTAGAAGATGGAACAGCACTGAACTTAAGTGACAAAGATCAGCTTTGGGTAGGACTGAAAGATACATTTCATTTTTAAGTAAGAGGAAATATTTATGTCATTAACATCAATAGAATTTCTGGTATTTGTGATTGTGGCAGTAGTTGGATATTATATCATTCCGAAACGCTGTCAATGGATGTGGCTGTTGCTTTTCAGCTACATTTATTATGCATCTGCCGGAATACAGTATTTAGGGTTTATTCTATATACAACACTTGTGACATATGGAACAGCGCTTGTAATTCATCGAATAGACCAGACAGATGAAGCACATAAAAAAGATGCGAAGCAAAAAAAGAAGGGCGTGTTAATACTTGCCCTTCTATTTGTGTTTGGTCTGTTAGGAGTATTGAAGTATACGAATTTTATTGTACAGAATATTGATCAGTTATTTCATACAGATTTTGGCCCATTTCATTTATTACTTCCGATTGGATTGTCTTTTTACACATTTCAGTCAGCAGGGTATATTTTAGATGTTTATTGGAACCGTTGTGAACCGGAAAAAAATGTATTTCGTTTTGCTTTGTTTGTTTCTTTCTTCCCTCAGATTTTGCAGGGACCGATTGGCAGATTTGACCGATTGACAAAGACCTTGTACGCAGAACATGAATTTGACTGGCAGAGAATTGAACGTGGTGTTCAGCGGATAATTTGGGGATTTTTTAAGAAAATGTTGATTGCAGATACAGCAGCAGTATTTGTTGATGCAATTTTTAATCAATATCAGACTTATAATGGAATTGCAATATTAGGTGTACTGGCATATTCTGCACAGCTCTATGCGGACTTTTCAGGAGGTGTAGATGTAGTTATTGGTGTGGCAGAATTATTTGGCGTAGAGATGGATGAAAACTTTAAACGCCCGTATTTTGCGGTTTCTATTACAGATTTCTGGCATCGTTGGCATATTACATTGGGAACATGGATGAAAGATTATGTATTCTACCCGGTATCATTATCTGGATGGATGGGAAAATTCGGTAAATTCGCAAAGAAAAAGTTTGGAAAAACTTATGGAAGAGCATTACCAATCTGTGTAGCGAATCTGATCGTGTTCCTTGTGGTAGGAATCTGGCATGGAGCAGCTTGGAAGTTTATAGTATATGGTATTTATAATGGAGTGATTATTGCATTTAGTGGTCTGATGACAAAAAATTACAGAGAGTGGAAGAAAAAGCTTCATATTGACGATAAATCTACAGGCTGGCATATATTTCAGATTATCCGGACATTTCTACTTGTGAATATAAGCTGGTACTTTGATCGGGCGGACACAATTCCACAGGCTCTTACAATGATGAAAAATTCTGTAACATATTTTGAACCTGCACAGATATTAAATATACAGTTTGGACAGATGAATTTAAAGTATACACCTGTATTTATTGCTGTGCTGTTAGTATGTTGTGCAATTTGCTTTGTAGTCAGTTTTTTACAGGAACGAGGAACGAAGATTCGACAGTCTCTTTCTACAAAGATATGGGTAATTCGTTGGGCAATTTATCTTGCAATGATTTTTGCAATGCCATTGCTTGGCAGAATGCCAGATACAGCAGGAGGTTTTATTTATGCACAATTTTAAAAAACTTGTCAGTCCGGTAATTTTGATGATAATTATTATTTGTGTGAATGAAATGCTTTGCTTTGCAGCAAAACCGTATAGTTTTTTTCGGTTTGATATGCATAATCTGGAAAACGGCGAGGAGTACACAGATATATTTGTAGGAACTTCTCATGGAAAAGCTGCAATTGCGCCGGAAGTTGTAGATCAGTATACTGGCGGTAACAGTATCAATATGTGTCTTGGGGGCGAGTATCTTTCAGATAGTTATTTTATTGTAAAAGAAGCAATACGTGTCGGTCATCCGAAACGAGTGGTTTATGAACTGGATCCAGGTTATTGGGTGGCAGAAAAAAGCAAGGGTGCAGAATATAGAGAAATGTATGATGAATTTCCAAAATCATTGGTAAAAGCAGAGTATTATCATCAACTGCTGTGGGGACAAGACTGGAGAATGACAATTTTCCCATGGTATCTTTGTAGAACCGGATTGAAAAACCCATTTGAAAGAATCAGGACAAAGCTTGGGGAAGCATATAAAAACTTTGACGATTCTTTCTGGAATAGTGATGTTCAGAACTATGGAGGAAAAGGGCATGTCAGCATTCACAGAACAGATGCTGTGAAGACAGAGGATAATTTGAAACTCTGGGACAAACAGGAAATTTTGCCGGAAGTAAAAGAATATTTTGAAAAACTTAAGAAATTATGCAAAGAAAATAATATAGAGCTTGTGGTAATTACAACACCGATTCCGCAGGAGACAATGGAGAAGTATCAGGACAACTTTGAAGAGGCGAATGCATATTTTGCGGAATATATGGCAAAACAGGGGATTCCATATTATAATTACAATTATATAGATACAGAAAGTCTGGATAAATCGTTGAATGGATTTTCAGATTATGAAGGACATATGTATGAAGATGAAGCTGAAAGATTCAGCGCTGAGCTTGGAAAGATGCTTGCTGGAAAGTAGAGCTTTGAGAATCATATGGAAGGCAGAATGAATATGTCAGAATTTTGGAAGAATATAAATACTTATTATAAACGATATGGATTACATGCAACGATAGTCCGTATTATGGATAAATTGACAGGACAGTCTCGTGTAGATTATATGACATGGTATCAGAAAACAAAGCCGACAAAACAGGTGCTCAAAATACAGCGAGAAACAACATTTCCATATATGCCGGAGATTTTGGTAATTGTGCTGGAGAATAAGAGTGGATCTCATCGACTGGCTGACTCTTTGAAAAATCAGACTTATTCAAGGTGGAAGCTTTGCAAAATAAGAGAATTAAATGATGTAGTGGAAATTCTGAAAGAAGCGAAAGAAGAGTATGTGTTGATTACGCAGCTGGAAGATGAACTTTCAGCGGATGCATTCTTTCAGTGTGTGAAGTCATTGAATGCAGACAGAACAATTGAAGTAATTTATTCTGATGATGATATAATAAAAAATGAGACAGAATATGAAAAACCAGCTATGAAGCCGGATTTAAATCTGGATATGCTTAGAAGTTGTAATTATATTCATAATTTTTTATTGGTAAAAAAGAAACTTTGTCAGGAATTGTTTGAGGAGTGTTTGGAAAGTTGGAATGGACAAATTGACTGGAAGTATGACTTTATATTTCGATGCATAGAAGAAAAACACTCAATCCATCATATTGCAAAAGTGTTGTATCACAGGAATGTAGAGCATGTTCAAGTGTGTGACGAACAAGAACGCAAAGCAATTGATATGCATCTGAAGAGAATGAATATAAAAGGGAATGTAGAAAAGACAGAGTATAGAGGGATTTATCGTGTCAGATATACAATGAAAGAAACACCGCTTATTTCCATTGTAATTCCTAATAAAGATCATGTGGAAGATTTAAAAAAATGTATTGATTCTTTGGAAAAAAAGAGTTCCTATGACAATCGAGAATATATCATTGTCGAAAATAACAGTACAGAAGAACAGACATTTGCCTACTATAAAGAATTGGAAGCAAAATGTCCAAGAGCCAAAGTGGTTTATTGGAAAGAAAAAGGTTTTAATTATCCGAAAATCAATAACTATGGAGTGCAGTATGCAAAAGGAGAGTATATTTTATTCCTGAATAATGATACGGAGATTCAGAATCCGGATTGTCTTGAGGAAATGCTCATACATTGCAGCAGACCAGAGGTGGGGGCTGTCGGAGCCCGCTTATTTTATGAAGATGGAACAATTCAACATGTAGGTGTGATTGTTGGGCTTGGAGGAATTGCGGGACATCCTTATGCAGCAGAAGCAGAAGAAACGTTAGGACATATGGGAAGAGTTCATATGATTCAGGATTTAAGTGCAGTAACGGCGGCATGTATGATGGTGAAAAAAACGGTTTTCTTTGAAGTTGGTAAATTTGAGCCGGAGTATGCGGTTGCGTTTAATGATGTGGATTTATGTATGAAAATCCGGAAGGCGGGATATCTGATTGTTTATACTCCATATGCAAGACTGACACATTATGAATCTAAATCAAGAGGTTTAGAAGATTCTCGTGAAAAGGTGAAACGTTTTGATTCGGAGGTAGCACTTTTTGAAGAGCGTTGGGGAAAGGAATTAGAAAAAGGGGATCCTAATTATAATCCTAATTTCAGGCTGGATGAAAAAGATTTCCGATTGAATGTACATGTCAGAAGGTAAGAATAAAAAGATGAATGTAAAGCAAATCAGCGAAAGATTGAATAAAGAGAATGTAAAAAAAGGTTTTGAATATATTCGTAGAAATGGTGTCAGCAGATTTTGGACGCTTGCGAAAGCAAAAGCTTTTCCGGCAGGAAAGAGTTATAAAGAGTGGTATGAAGAGCATTGTCCGACAAAAGAAGAGCTGATGCGTCAAAGAGAGGTTGAATTTTCTGTTCAGCCTCTTATTAGTATTGTTGTGCCGACATACCAGACTCCGATTCCTTTTTTGAAAGATATGATTGATTCGGTAAGAAAACAATCTTATGAAAAGTGGGAACTATGTATTGCAGATGGAAGTTTGAACGGAGATGAAAATGACACAAAAGTCATTCGTGTCAGAGAAGAATTGAATCGTTATTCCATGGAAGATAAAAGAATTAAAGTAGTTTATCTGGAAGAAAATCAGGGAATTGCAGAGAACACAAATCAGGCACTAGCGCTCGCTACAGGAGAGTATATCGGGTTATTTGACCATGATGACATGCTGACGCCAGACGCTTTATATGAGATTGTAAAGGCAATTAATGACTATGATTATGATGTGTTGTACACAGATGAGGATAAAATCTCAGAAAATAGTCACGATTATAAAAAGCCAGTGTTTAAACCGGATTACAGCCCGGAATTGTTATGTGCTAATAATTATATCACTCACTTTTTTGTGGCTAAAAAATCAATTGTAGATCGGTTGGAAGGATTCAGAAAGGAATATGATGGATCTCAGGATTATGATTTTATCTTTCGGTGTGTAGAACTTGCAAAAAAAGTAGGACACGTTTCTAAAGTTTTGTATCACTGGAGGATGCATGGAGGCTCAGTAGCAGGAGATCCAACAAGTAAAATGTATGCGTACGATGCGGGCAAGAAAGCAATTCAATCACATTATGAGAGAGTTGGTATTCAGGCTAATGTAGAGCATACGGAGCGACTGGGACTATATCACACAGAATACAAGATGATAAAGCAGCCTTTGATATCTGTGATTATATATGGGGAAGATGATGAAAAAAAGAAAAGATGTTCAGAGTGGTTCAAAAGAAAAGATTATTCGAATTTGGAAATTTTAGCTTCTGCAGGAATAAGCGTTGAAGAAATTAATGCTCTTGCAGAAAAAGCGAGAGGATCTTATCTGTTTTTTGTTTCAGAAAATCTTGAGAGTGTAGAAAGAGACGCATTGCAACAAATGGCTGGAGTTTTACAGATACAAAATGTTGGTGCCGTGAGCGGAAAGGTGATTGGGCGAAAACATACTGTAGAAGATGTAGGAGTTGTGTTTAGAACAAATGGGGATTTATGCAAAGCGAATTATGGTATTGGAGATTGCGATTATGGAGATATGTTTCGGGCAAAAGTAATGAGCAATTATAGCATTTTATCTTTGAATTGTTTCATGACACACAAAAATACATTTGAAGAATTAGGCGAATTTAATAAACATTTTTCATTAAGTTTTGCAGCAGCAGATTATTGCTTAAAACTGAGAATGCATGGGAAAAGATGTGTCATGCAGGCATCAGTAGTCTGGGAATCAAAAGATGTGATGAAAAATGGTATGATCAATGATGAAGAACGTGAAAGATTTTATAAAGAATGGCAGGAAGTTTTAAGAATGGGAGATCCTTATTACAATTCTAATTATGCAAAACAGGGGGCACTTTATATTCTGGAGTAGGAGTAAAAAATGACAATACGAAATGTGATAGTGGTTTGCGATTATGCTTATATAGAAGGAGGCGCAGCCAGAGTGGCTGTTCAGACTGCAGTTGAGCTGTCGAAGCGAAGTAACCTGAAGGTTTATTTTTTTGCAGGTTGTGGTGAACCATGCCAGGAGTTAGTTCAAAGTTCTGTACAGGTGATTTCGCTGGGAATGTATGATCTGCTCGGAAATCCAAGCAAATTAGATGCTATGAAAAAAGGAATTTATAATCGGAAAGCTGGAAAATTGCTGGAAGATTTATTAAATACTTTGAAAGAAAATGAAACAATTATCCATGTGCATACATGGACAAAAGTGTTATCCAGTGCAATCTTTGCTATTGCGGATAAAAAAAATATACCAGTATTTTTGACTGTGCATGATTATTTTCTTACATGTCCCAATGGAGGCTGCTACGATTATGTAAAAAATGAAATCTGTGAGAGGAAGCCAATGTCTTTTAATTGTGTTGTTTGCAATTGTGATTCCAGGCATTATTATTATAAAGTCTGGAGATGCATGAGGCAGTTCAGACAGAATCGGGTTATGCGAAATTGCAAAAATATTCGGTATATATTTATATCTGAATTTGAAAAAAAGCAATTGGTGAGACGTTTTGGCGAACCTAAGTGGCAGTTTATGCTAAAAAACCCAAGTACATTTTCAGAAAGAAAACGAGTATTGGCAGAAAAGAATGAGATATATCTGTACATTGGGCGAGTATCTGAAGAAAAAGGAGTACCACTTTTCTGTGATGCAGTAGAAAATGCGGGAGTAAAAGCAGTTGTAGTCGGAGATGGCGGATTAAAAAAAGATTTGGAAAAAAAGTATCCAGACATTACGTTTACAGGCTGGCTGGAAAAAGCACAGATAGATCAATGGATTGAAAAAAGCAGATGTCTGATATTTCCGTCAAGATGGTATGAGGGATCACCACTTACGGTACCGGAAGTTCAAGCTTATGGTATTCCATGTATCGTGACAGACTGCAGTGCGGCAGTTGATAATATTGTGACAGAAAAAAATGGTTTGATTGTAAAAGCAGATGGAAAAGAAATGTGCAGCGCAATTGCTAAGATGGCGAATGATGAAATCGTAGCGAAGATGTCATATAATACATTTGAATTGTTCGATGAAAAAAGTTATTCAAATGATGTATACATTAAAAATCTGCTGCAGATTTATGAAAAGGGAGTCTAGAAATGAAAATTTCGGTCATTATTGTAGCTTATAAAAGTGGAGACATTCTTGTGAAATGTTTGGATTCTATTGCAAAATACAATGATATTGAAGATGAGTTGGAAGTGATTGTGGTAGACAATAGTCCAGAAGATGAAAGAATAGAACGAGATTTAGCAAAATCACAATATAAAAATTATCGATATATTCCATCGGACAATCGAGGATTTGGTGCCGGCAATAATCAGGGAGTAGATATATCAACCGGGGAAATCCTTGCATTTTTGAATCCGGATATTATTTTAATTGAACCAATATTTAAAAAAGTCTGGGAGAAATTCCAGAAGGAAAAAGATCTGATGCTCATGGGAGGGAAACTTTTGTTTGAGGATCTAAAACCGGGCTTTTCATTTTACTTTGATTACAAGCCTTCTATAATAAAAAAATGGTCATTAAAATTATGGAATCGGAAAGACCGTTATGATGAAAAGAACATGTATATTGCTGGGGCAGATTTGTTTGTAAGACGAGATGCTTTTTATGAGGCGGGAAAATTTGATGAGAATATTTTTATGTATTATGAGGAGCCGGATTTGATTCGAAGACTTCGAAAGGTGCAAAAAGATTGTAAGATTGTGTATGAACCGGGAATTCGAATGATTCATCTGGAAAAGAAGAGTACGCCGATGTCTATGAATATGATTGGGCACGAAATGGATTCTTGTATTTATTATGGAAAAAAATATGGGCTGGATTATAAGAAGAAGATTCGTTTTGAATACAGATATTATAAATTAAAAAAGATGATTTATAGGGTGTTGAAGAATCAAAAAGCAGAGCGTATGAATGAAATTATTCAATATCTGAATGAAAATTATATAAAAATATTACGTAAATATTAAAGAAATGTTAAGAATTATGCATCTGATTAGGGTTGTAGACAATTTAAAGATATAGTATAATTTGTAGAATAAAGAGCTATATTTCGAAAAGTCAGGTGAAAATTGTGATTAAAGATAATCAAAAGCTATTTAATAGATTACATGTGTTGATAGATGCACTTATTATTATATTTTCTTATGGAGCAGCGTGGTTTATCCGTTTTAAAAGTGGATTATTCGCGCTGTCTTCATGGTATCTTTCTTTGAACCAATATATGAAAGTGCTGGTGTTTGTAGTACCTATCTATTTGATTCTATATTATGCGTTTCAATTGTATACTCCAAAGCGTGGACAGGGAAGAAGAATTGAAGCGTGGCATATCGTACAGGCTAATATTATTGGTCTCTTAGTATTTATTCTAATACTTTATCTCGCAAAAATGACAGATTATTCCAGAAAGATGTTGTTTGTATTTTTCTGTGTAAATGTAGTTGCTGAGATAGGGTTTAGAAATGTGTTACGATGGATTCTCAGAAAGTATAGAAAGCAGGGATATAATCAGAAACATATCTTGTTGGTCGGATATAGCCGTGCAGCAGAAGGATATCTGGATCGCGTGGTAACACATCCAGAATGGGGATATATTGTAAAAGGAATATTGGCAGATAATAAGCCTGAAGGAGAGGAATATCGAGGAATAAAGATTCTTGGCGGAACAGATAAACTGGCAGAAATTCTTCCGCAGAACCAATTGGATGAGATTGTAATTACGCTTGGACTGGCTGAGTATCATAAACTGGGACGGATTGTTAATATGTGCGAAAAGTCTGGTGTGCATACGAAATTTGTTCCGGATTATAATAATATTATTCCGACAAAACCGTACACCGAAGATTTGATGGGAATGCCGGTCATAAATATTCGACGGGTACCTTTGAATAATATGTTAAACGCAGTGGCAAAGCGTTGTGTGGATATTTTTGGAGCATTGGTTGCGATTATATTGTTTTCGCCGGTAATGCTTGTTACTTCAATCATTATTAAAGTAACTTCACCGGGACCACTTATTTTTAAACAGGAAAGAATTGGAAAGCATAATCGTCCGTTTTATATGTATAAGTTCCGTTCTATGGTTGTTCAGGATGAAAAAGATGAAAAGAAAGGCTGGACGACGAAAAATGATCCACGTGTGACACCAATTGGAAGATTTATTCGTAAGACAAGTATTGATGAATTGCCACAGCTTTTTAATATATTAATAGGAGACATGAGTCTTGTCGGACCAAGGCCGGAAAGACCGCAATTTGTTGAAAAATTCAAAGAGGAAATCCCAAGATATATGATTAAGCATCAGGTAAGACCTGGACTTACAGGTTGGGCGCAGGTGAATGGATACAGGGGAGATACATCTATTCAGAAGCGTATAGAATTTGATCTTTATTATATCGAAAACTGGACAATGGGATTTGATTTTAAAATTATTTTCCTGACATTTTTTAAAGGCTTTATTAACAGAAACGCATATTAAACAGGAAATAAGAAGGTTCGAATAAGAGGAGTGTAAGTATGGATAAAAAGAGATTGAATAAAAGACAGCAAAGATTGGAACGTGAACGAAGGCTAAAAAAGAAACGCAGAAAAAGAATCATCATTATTATGGTTGAATTATTAATCCTGGCAGGTCTTGGAGTTGTAGCTTATGGAATGTTCGTTATGGATAAGATGGATACGACTACGTTGAACACAGATGATCTTAATATTTATAAGAGTACAGGAGATTATACGAATATTGCATTATTTGGTCTGGATTCCAGAGAAGGCGAGCTGGATGGCGGGGTACAGAGTGACTGTATGATGATAGCCAGTATTAATAATAAGACCAATGAGGTGAAATTAATTTCACTTTATCGAGATACACTTTTGAAGCAGGAAAATGGGAAATATCAGAAAGCTAATTCTGCATATCATACAGGAGGACCAGCCGAAGCAATTGCGCTTATGAATCGTAATTTAGATCTTGATATTGAAAAATATATCAGCGTCAACTTCAATGCATTGGCAGATATTATAGATGCGTTGGGTGGAATTGATCTTGATTTTACAGAAGATGAAATTAAATACACCAATATGTATTGCGATGAAACTGAAATTGTAGTAGGTCGTGAAACTTCCAGATTAGAAGGAGCAGGAACACATCACGTAGATGGTATTCAGGCAGTAGCGTATTCGAGAATTCGATATACAAGTGGAATGGATTTTGAGAGAACACATCGTCAGAGAATTGTATTAGAAAAAATAGTTGAAAAAGCACAGAGTGCAAACGTGATTACATTGAACAAGTTGATTAATGAAATCGTTCCACAGATTTCTACAAACCTGACAACAGGTAATTTCCTGGCACTTGCATCAAAAGCAACAAATTACAAACTTAGTGAGATGTCTGGATTCCCATTTGAAGTGACAACATGTGACAATGTAAAAGGACACAAAGGGTCTTATGTCGCTCCAGTTGGATTGGCTAAAAATGTAACAGAATTACATCAATTTTTATTTGGAAAAGAAGATTATGATCCTTCTGATGAAGTGAAAGAAGCAAATGATGCAATTATAGAATTGACAGGGGTTGATCCGGAAACTTATAAAGATACTACAGACTTTACTTATAAGAGTGGAGGAGAAGAATCGGACACTTCAGAAAAGCAAAATAGTAAATAAAGGGGAATTTTAAATGCAGGTGGATGTAATTATTCCAACATACAGACCGGGAAGTGAGTTTAGACAATTAATTAGCAAGTTACAAGAGCAGGAATATCCGATTCATAAAATTATCATAATTAATAGTGAAGTAGGAGAATTTCCACAAATGCTTGAATCAGAACCATATCAGATTGAAGTTACTCACATCAGACAAGAAGAGTTTGATCATGGGGGAACAAGAAATATGGGAGCTAGTATTTCACAGGCAGATATTGTTCTCTATATGACGCAGGATGCAATCCCAGCAGATAATCGGTTGACTGAAAGATTTGTGGAAGTGTTTAAAAGTAATCCAGAGATTGGAATTGCATATGGAAGACAATTGCCAAGAGAGGATTGCAACATAATAGAAAGATATACAAGAAGGTTTAATTACCCAGAAAAAAGCAGGATCAAATCAAAAGTTGATTTGCCACAGCTTGGAATTAAAACATTTTTTTGCTCAGATGTATGTGCAGCTTATCGAAGAAACTATCTTTTGAGTGCAGGAGGATTTGAAGATCCAACTATATTTAATGAAGATATGATTTTTGCCGGAAAGAGGATATTAGCTGGAGATAAGGTGGCATATGTGGCAGAAGCGAAAGTGATACATTCACATAATTATACGGGAAACCAACAGTTTCATCGTAATTTTGATCTTGCAGTGTCACAGGCGCAACATCCGGAAGTGTTTGAAGGAGTTCCGTCAGAAGGAGAAGGAATCCGTATGGTAAAAGCGACTGCAAAATACCTGATCCGGAGCGGACAACCTTTAAGAATATGGAATTTGATATATCAGTCAGGATGTAAATATATGGGATATTTCTTAGGAAAGAGATATGAAAAATTACCAAAATGGCTCGTATTAAAATGTACATCAAGTCCAAAATACTGGAAAAAATCTTAAGAAACATAATTTCTGTTGAAATTTGTAAAAAAATAGGATATTATTAATCTGTTTAATTCTGTTCAAAGAAAGGAAGTTTCGATGGCTAAGAAAAGAAGAAGTAATCGTAAGGTACATAGAGGTAGAAGAAAAAAAAGAGGATTTTCTACCTGGTCGTTAGGTAAGAAGATTGGTGTGATTGCTGTTAGCATACTATTAGTACTCGTGATTGGTGGAGGAGCAGCGGCAGCGGCTTATGTGACCAGCAAGGTAGACAAGATGGAAGTCCAGAAGCTAGATGTGAATAAGCTGGAAATTAATAAAGAAGTAGAATATAAGACGGGATACTTAAATGTAGCGTTATTTGGAGTGGATTCCAGAGAGGCTTCTTTGGGAAAAGGTACCAGAAGTGATACAATCATGATCGCAAGCCTGAATCAGGAGACTGGAGAAGTAAAGATTAGTTCCGTATATCGTGATACGATTTTGCAACAGTCAGATGGTACATATAATAAAGCGAATGCAGCATATTCCTTTGGAGGAGTAGAAGAGGCAGTTGCACTGTTGAACAAAAATCTGGATTTGAATATTGAACATTATGTTGCAGTGAATTTTAATGCTATGATTGATGTGATTGATACACTTGGTGGTCTGGATATTGAACTTACAGAAGAAGAAGTTAAGTATACGAACATGTATTGTGATGAGACTGCTGTAGTAACAGGACGTCCATTTGAAGAAGACCTGGTTGGTGCTGGGGTGCATCATCTAGATGGTGTTCAGGCTACTTCTTTCTGTCGTATTCGTTACACGAAAGGCGATGACTTTAAAAGAACTGAGCGTCAGCGCTTTGTGATTGAGAAGATTGTAGAAAAATTACAGGCAGCTAATCTTGCAACAATCAATAAAATTGCAGACGACGTATTTGCAGAGGTAGGTACTAACTTTACATTACCGGAAATTCTTTCTTATGCAAAAGATTTTAAAAAGTATACATTGGGAGAAACTACGGGATTCCCATTTAATAAATCAACTGGAACATTAAGTGGAATTGGAAGTTCCGTACTTCCTACTGATTTAGCAGGAGATGTGCAACAGCTTCATCAATTCTTCTTTGGAGATGATGGCTACACCCCATCAGATGTTGTGCTGAGTATTGATGCAGGTGTTAAAAAGAAAGCAACTGATGTTGGTAAAGGTACAACAAAAGATAATGACAGTTATTACGATGACAGCTCCAACAGTTCTTCTAAGGGCTCATCAGGAAGTAGTTCCAATAAATCTTCAGGAACTTCAAGTGGCGGCTCCGGTAGCGGCAATTCCTCTGGCAGTGGAAGCTCCGGTGGCAGTAAATCAGACAGCGGATCAGGCGGCGGCTCCGGTAGCGGAAGTTCAGGCAGCGGTTCCGGTGGCGGAAGTGAATCTGGCGGAAGCGGTTCTGGCGGCAGCAGTTCCGGTGGAGGAAGTGAATCTGGAGGAAGCAGCTCCGGCGGCGGAGAATCTTCCGGTGGTGAAAGTGCAGAATAATGTATAACCATTCTTAAAATACAGAAACTATAGAAAAAAGAGGTAAAGTACATGAAGTTTTTAAAGAAAGTACTGGCTGCAGTTGCCTGTGTATGTGTGCTGGCTACCAGCGTGACACTGACATCCCATGCAGCTGGCGGCAGAATTTCTTTTGCAGATCCGAGTACGGCTGTGGGAGATATGGTAGACGTAAAATGTGTTTTAAAATCCAGCAGTGGATCTCTTGGAAGTTCATCAGTAACACTTTCTTATGATGCCAGTGCATTGAAGTTTAATTCCGGTGATGGAGTGACCGGTGGTGATGGAACCCTGACATACTCAGGAGATGGCGGTTCTTCAGAAGTGTCATTTACCATGACATTCCAGGCACTGAAAGAAGGTTCCACAGAGATTACGGTAGCATCTCAGGATGTGAAATCCAGTTCTGGTTCAGAGGTTAAGTTGACAGAAGGAAAATCTACAGTGACAATCGCTGCCGGAGATCCTTCTAAGATCGTGGATGATACTCAGGCAGCAGAAGGTGCTGACACAGCAGCTAGTGGTGATGTAACCGTTGAGGTGAACGGTACATCTTATACGCTGAGTGATTTTGTAGAAGCTTCTGTTCCAGCAGGATTTACAAAGACAACAATGAATTATGAGGGCGCTGACCGCCCAATGGCTTATAACGAGACAAATGGTATTTACCTTGCTTATCTGACATCAGCGGATGGTAATTCCAATTTCTTCTTATATGATGATTCAAATGCAACATTTGCACCATATGAAGAGATTGATATTTCCGATACAACAACGATTGTTCTGTTAAGTGATACAAGTGTGAAGCTGCCATCTAATTATGCGCAGACAACGCTGACACTGAACGGACAGGAATTCCCTGTATGGCAGGATAATGACAAAGATGGATTCTATCTGATGTATGCTGTAAACAACAATGGTACAAAGAATTTCTATGAGTATGATTCTCAGGAGAATACGTATCAGAGATGTGATGTAAAGCAGGATACCGGAGCAAGCAATGCTAAGAAAAAGGCAAATGGCTTCTTTGACAAGATGCAGAATGTGATTGACGGACATTTTAAAGTATTTACGATGATCTTTATTGTTATTTTACTTCTTCTCATTATCCGTTTGATTGTGGTTCGTGTGAAGCTTCGTAACCGTGATATTGAGCTGGATGATCTGTATGATGAGTATGGAATTGACTTAGAAGAGGAAGAACCGGAACCGGCTCCGAAGAAGAAAAATAAAAAGAAAGCTCAGCCGGCTCCTAAGAAGGGCAAAAAGAAAAAAGTCGTAGACGAAGATGATTTCGATGACTACGATGATGACGAATTTGACGATGATGACGATTATGATGACGATCGTTATGATAGCAAGCGTTATGATGACGAAGATGATTATGCAGATGATGACTTTGAAGAAGAGGAATTTGATGAAGTCAGAGAAGCACCGCTTCGTACAGTGAAATTCGATGATTTTAATACCATTACGGATATGTCTTTATATGAAGATGAGAACTTCGAATCATTTGTGATGGATGAGGAAGAAGAGGATGATATGGTAGATGATTTAGATGATCTGCTCAGTGAGCGTCCGAAGGAGAGACGCAGCCATTCTGAGAAGGATGACACATTCCAGGTAGATTATATTGATCTGGATTAATAAGAGTGAAATGAGTAACCAGGGAGGAATGCATAATGTAAGATGCATTCCTCTCTTAATAAATGGAACTTAAAAGACATAAATGGAGTTTGAAAGGCATAAATGGAGTTTGAAAGGCATAAATGGAGCTTAAAAGGCAGCAGGAGGGATTATGTACGATTATATTATTGTAGGGTCTGGGCTTTATGGAGCAATCTTTGCCCATGAGGCTATGAAGGCAGGAAAGAGCTGCCTCGTTGTAGAGAGACGTTCGCATATCGGTGGAAACATTTATACAAAAGAGATGGAAGGAATCCAGGTGCATCAGTATGGAGCACATATTTTCCACACAAGTAATAAAGAGGTGTGGGATTACATTGGACAGTTTGCAACATTTAACCGTTATACGAACTGCCCGGTGGCATATTATAAAGGCCAGATGTACAATATGCCGTTTAATATGAATACATTTCATAAGATCTGGGGTGTGATCACACCGGCAGAGGCGAAGGCTAAGATTGAGGAACAGGTGAAGGAATATGGCGTAAAGGAGCCGAAGAACCTGGAAGAGCAGGCAATCAGCCTGGTTGGAAAAGATATTTACGAGATCCTGGTCAAGGGGTACACTGAGAAGCAGTGGGGAAGGCGTGCGACAGAGCTGCCGCCGGAGATCATTAAGAGACTGCCGGTCCGCCTGACTTATGATAACAATTATTTTAATGACCTTTATCAGGGGATTCCGGTGGGAGGCTACACGCAGATCATTGAGAAGATGCTGGAAGGCGCGGAGGTCCGTTTGAATGTGGATTATCTGAAAGAAAAAGAAAATCTTCGCCCACTTGGTAAAAAAGTAGTGTATACTGGACCTGTAGATGCATATTTTGACTATTGTTTTGGTGAATTAGAATATCGTACGGTCCGTTTTGAGACAGAGATTCTGGATACAGACAATTATCAGGGAAATGCGGTGGTCAATTATACAGAGTATGAAGTTCCATATACAAGAATCATTGAGCATAAGCATTTTGAATTTGGAACCCAGGAGAAGACCGTTATTTCCAGAGAGTATCCGGTGACATGGAAGAAAGGGGACGAACCTTATTATCCGGTCAATGATGAGAAGAATACAGCACTTTATGCAAAATACAAAGAGCTGGCAGAGAAGGAAGAGAACGTAATCTTTGGAGGGCGTCTGGGACTTTACCGTTATATGGATATGCATCATGTGGTGGATGCGGCGTTACAGGCTGTAAGAGAAGAAATGAAATAAATGATAACGAGGTTAGAAACCGGGTATCATCAAAGGAAGATAATGAACGTAAAGAAGGAGAAAGTATTATGAAATGGAAGCAGTTTCGTTTAAAAACAACGACACAGGCGGAGGATATTGTGAGCAGTATGCTGGCAGATCTTGGAATTGAAGGTGTACAGATTGAGGACAAGATTCCGCTTACAGAACAGGATAAGGAGCAGATGTTCGTGGATATTCTGCCGGATATTCCAGATGATGACGGGACAGCATATTTGACATTTTATCTGGATGAGGAAGAAGATGTGGCGCCGGTTCTTATGAACGTGAGAAAAGAACTGGAAGATATGCGCGCATTTCTTGATGTTGGGGAGTGCACCATCGAGGAATCTGAGACGGAAGATGTAGACTGGGTCAACAACTGGAAGCAGTACTTCCATCAATTCTATATAGACGACATTCTTGTAATCCCATCCTGGGAAAAAGTAAAGCCGGAGGACAGCGACAAGATGGTCATTCACATTGATCCGGGTACAGCGTTCGGAACAGGTATGCATGAGACGACACAGCTTTGCATCCGGGCGCTGAAAAAATATGTGACATCCGAGACGGAGATTTTAGATGTTGGTTGTGGAAGCGGGATTCTTGGAATGCTGGCGCTTAAGTTCGGGGCAAAGCATTCTCTTGGAACAGATCTTGATCCATGCGCCATTGATGCGACTCACGAGAATATGGAAGTGAATGGGATCCGCAAGGATCAGTATGAGGTCATGATTGGAAACATCATTGACGATAAGGCTGTTCAGGATGCGGTTGGATATGAAAAATATGATATTGTAGCAGCAAATATTCTGGCAGATGTCCTTGTTCCGCTGACGCCGGTCATCATTCATCAGATGAAGCCGGGGGCTGTATATATTACAAGTGGAATTATCGAAGATAAAGAAAATGTTGTAGTAGAAGCTGTGAAGGCTGCCGGACTGGAAGTTCTGGAAGTGAATCACCAGGGCGAGTGGGTGTCTGTTGTAGCAAGAAAGAATGCTTAGAGGAGTAAAGAAAAAATGCAGCATTTTTTTGTAGATGCCTCTCAGGTATCGGAAGAAACAATCCGAATCGAAGGTTCTGATGTGAATCATATGAAAAATGTGCTCCGTATGCGGATTGGTGAGGAAGTGACGGTCAGTGACGGTCAGGGAAAAGAATATCTCTGCCAGGTTCGGGATTTTGAAGAGGAGCAGGTGCAGTTGAAAATCGTAGAGACGAAAGCTTCAGATGCGGAACTTCCATCAAAGATTTATCTGTTTCAGGGTCTTCCGAAGCAGGAGAAGATGGAATTGATCGTGCAGAAATGTGTGGAGCTTGGGATCTATGCGGTAGTCCCGGTCTCCATGAAGCGGTGTGTGGTGAAGCTGGATGCGAAAAAAGGGGCGAAGAAAGTGGAGCGTTGGAATACAATTGCAGCCAGCGCAGCCAAACAGTCCGGGCGGGGGATCGTGCCGGAAGTGACGTCTGTGAAGACTTATAAGGAAGCCCTTGAGATGGCAAAAGATTTGGATGTTGTATTGGTGCCTTATGAGTGTGCAGAAGGTATGGACCACACAAAGAAACTGATACAGTCCATAAAGCCGGGACAGTCTGTTGGAATATTTATCGGACCGGAAGGCGGATTTGATCCGGATGAGATTGCGCTTGCATGTGAGACGGGCGGCCAGGTCATAACTCTCGGAAAGCGTATTTTACGGACAGAGACAGCGGGACTTGCGCTATTGTCTGTGCTGATGTTTCAACTGGAGCAAGTTACATATTAAATTGCAGGGACATATATTGATGATAAGAAGAGACAGTGATCAACTGTTATTGGAAAAAAGAAAACAGGAAGTGAGATAGAATGAAGGAAGTATATCTGGACAATTCTGCTACGACGAGAGCATACCCGGAAGTGGGAGATCTGGTCCGTAAGGTATTGTGTGAAGATTATGGAAATCCATCTTCCATGCACCGTAAGGGCGTGGAGGCTGAAAAATATATAAAAGAAGCGAAAGAGACATTTGCAAAGCTTTTAAAGGTGCAGGAGAAAGAAATTTTTTTCACCTCCGGAGGTACGGAAAGTGATAATCTGGCATTGATCGGGGCAGCAAAAGCGAATCGAAGAGCAGGGAATCATCTGATCGCATCCGGAATTGAGCATCCGGCGATCATTAATACGATGCGTTATCTGGAAGAGGAAGGATTTCGTGTTACATTTCTTCCGGTGGACCGCTTTGGAAGAATCAGTCTGGATGCACTGAAGGATGCACTCTGTGAAGACACGATCCTTGTATCTGTGATGTATGTGAATAATGAGGTGGGATCCGTACAGCCGATCCAGGAGGCTGCCAGCATGGTAAAAGCGTATAACAAGAACATTTTGTTCCATGTGGATGCTGTGCAGGGATTTGGAAAGTATCACATTTACCCGAAGCGCCTGAAGGTGGATATGTGTTCCATCAGTGGACATAAGATTCATGGACCAAAAGGAATTGGAGTGCTTTATATTGATGAACATGTGAAGATAAAACCAATCGTATTTGGCGGTGAACAACAGAAAAATGTCCGTTCCGGTACGGAAAATGTACCTGGAATTGCAGGGATTGGTCTTGCTGCGAAGATGATTTATGAAAATCTGGATGAAAAAGTTGCAGCGATGCGTGCGATGAAGGAGCATTTTATTGAAGGCGTGAAGCAGATCCCGGATACGACCATCCATGGTCTTTATGATGAGACCAGTGCGCCACACATTATTAGTGTTGGATTTGCGGGAATCCGAAGCGAGGTTCTTCTGCATGCGCTGGAAGATAAAGGCATCTATGTATCCAGTGGTTCTGCATGTGCTTCCAACCATCCGCAGATCAGTGGCGTGTTAAAAGGAATCGGAGCCGGTCAGCAGTTTTTGGATGCAACGCTTAGATTCAGTCTTTCTGAGTTTAATACGATGGAAGAGATTGACTATACATTAGATACTCTGTATAATATAGTACCGATGCTTAGAAAATATACCAGACATTAGAGATAAATGAGGAGAAGATCGATGAGATTTCATACATTTTTATTGAAATACGGGGAGATTGGTATCAAAGGAAAGAACCGTTATCTTTTTGAAGATGCTCTTGTAAGACAGGTGCGTTATGCGTTAAAGGATGTAGACGGGAACTTTGATGTCCACAAATCCCAGGCAAGAATCTATGTGGACTGTGAGGGTGATTATGATTACGAGGATACGGTGGAACATTTGAAAAGAGTGTTCGGACTGGTCGGAATCTGCCCGGTTGTCCGTATGGAGGATAAAGGTTTCGAGGAATTGAAAAAAGACGTGGTAGCTTATATGGCAGAGATGTATCCGGACCGCAACTTTACATTTAAGGTAGAGTCACGCCGTGCCAGAAAGTCATATCCGAAGAACTCTATGGAAATAAGCCGTGACCTTGGAGAGGCAATTCTCTATGCGTTCCCGGAGATCAAGGTAGACGTACATCACCCGGATGTGCTGGTAAATGTAGAAGTGAGAAATGAAATCTATGTTTATTCTGAGATTATTCCAGGAGCAGGCGGAATGCCGGTGGGAACTAATGGAAACGCTATGCTTCTGTTATCCGGCGGAATTGACAGTCCGGTCGCAGGTTATATGGTATCCAAACGAGGAGTTGGTCTTGAGGCAACTTATTTCCATGCGCCGCCGTACACAAGTGAGCGTGCAAAGCAAAAAGTTGTTGATCTTGCGAAGATTGTGGCAAGATATTCTGGACCAATCAAATTACATGTTGTGAACTTTACAGATATTCAGTTGTATATTTATGACAAATGCCCGCATGACGAGCTGACTATTATTATGCGCCGCTATATGATGCGTATTGCGGAAGAATTCGCAAGACGTGATGGCTGCCTTGGACTGGTGACGGGAGAGAGTATCGGACAGGTGGCAAGTCAGACTATGCAGAGCCTGGCTGCAACGAATGATGTATGTACAATGCCGGTATATCGTCCGCTGATTGGATTTGATAAGCAGGACATTGTAGATGTGGCAGAGAAGATCGATACTTACGAGACCTCCATTCTTCCATTTGAGGATTGCTGTACCATTTTCGTGGCAAAGCATCCGGTCACAAAGCCGAATATCGAGGTTATCCGCCGTTCTGAGGAGAATCTGGCAGAGAAGATCGATGAACTTATGCAGACAGCGTTAGATACAGCAGAGATCATTGAAGTGAAATAGAAAAAGTGAAATAAAAAGGGGCAGCCCTTCGAAAGGAAGAACTGCCCTGTTATCTTTGCTGCTTTGCTTTTGATATATGCTTTTTGGCCTGAATCCTACTTAGGATCTTCGCTTACGATATAAGGCTTGATTGCTTCAAGAATAGGACCCATCTCAGAATCTGTTGCGTGGATATTCAGAGTTGTTGGCTCATTCAGATCCAGACTGAAGATTCCCATAACAGACTTAGCGTCTACGATATATCTTCCGGAAACAAGATCAAAGTCGTTGTCGAATTGTTCAAGCTCGTGAGAAAAAGAGTTCACCTTTTGGATTGAATTTAAATAAACCTGTACAGTTTTCATTGTACGTTACCTCCTTATTTATCATACTTCTATCATCTCTATCTTAAAAGTATGACAGATAAAAGTCAAGAAACAAATTACCAAATATTTTGAAAGGAATGTGTAAAATGAAAAAGAAAGCTGCGCTCCATAATCTGGGCTGCAAAGTAAATGCATATGAGACAGAGGCTATGCAGGAGCTTCTGGAGCAGAATGGATATGAGATCGTGCCATTTAAAGAAGGGGCAGATGTCTATATTATCAATACATGTACAGTCACCAATGTTGCAGACCGCAAATCCCGGCAGATGCTTCATAAAGCACGGAAAATGAACCCGGATGCGGTAGTTGTGGCGACAGGCTGTTATGTGCAGGCAAGAGGAGAAGATATCGACCCTTGTGTGGACATCGTAGTTGGAAATAATAAAAAGAAAGACCTGATCGCGATTCTGGACGAGTATTACAATGCTCAGCATAAAGTAAAAAAAGAGCTGCTTGATATCAACCATGAGAAAGAATATGAGGAGATGCAGGTCACTCATACAGCAGAGCATACCCGCGCGTATATCAAGGTCCAGGATGGGTGCAATCAGTTCTGTTCTTACTGCATCATTCCGTATGCGAGAGGACGTGTCAGAAGCCGTAACCTGGAACATGTATTAGAAGAGGTGCGGACACTGGCAGCTTCCGGATATAAAGAAGTTGTGCTGACAGGAATCCATCTGAGTTCTTATGGAATTGATACCGGGGAGAGCCTTCTGGAACTGATCCAGAAAGTACATGAAATTGACGGCATTAAAAGAATCCGGCTTGGATCTCTGGAGCCGAGGATCATTACAGAAGAATTTGCTTCCAGTATTGCGGTACTTCCGAAGATGTGTCCACATTTTCATCTGTCATTACAGAGTGGCTGCAATGCGACCCTGAAGCGTATGAATCGTCGTTACAGTGCAGAAGAATATATGGAAAAATGTGACCTTTTACGGAAATATTTCCACAATCCTGCACTGACAACAGATGTGATTGTAGGATTCCCGGGGGAGACACAGGAAGAGTTTGCCGAGTCCATGGATTTTGTAGACCGCGTGAATTTCTATGAGACACACATTTTCAAATATTCCAGAAGAGCAGGAACGAAAGCAGCCGTGATGCCGGATCAGGTTCCGGAGGAAATAAAAAGTGAGCGAAGCGCGAAAATGATCGAGCTTGGACATAGAAAACAGAAAGCTTATGAAGAAAAACTCCTTGGAACGACACAGGAAGTGCTGATGGAAGAGGCAGTTGAGACAGAAGACGGCATTTACCAGGTCGGGCATACGAAAGAATATGTTAAAATTGGTTTAAAAACAGAAGAAAATCTATCAAATCAACTGAAAAATGTTAAAATCGAAGATACAAAGCAAATAATTCATTGAATTTTGACAAATGATAGGTTAGAATAAGATTGAAGAAATGTAATTATGAAGATGTGAGAATAATTACAAAGTAATGTGAAGGACGTGAGTAGTATGAAAGAATTAAGCAATACGCAATTTTTTCAGGTAGAGAGTGCACCACAGATTCAGGCAAAAGATATTCTTGAAATTGTGTACAAGGCTCTTGTGGAAAAAGGGTATAATCCGGTGAACCAGATCGTAGGTTATATTATGTCAGGTGATCCGACTTATATTACCAGTTACAATGGTGCCCGCAGTCTGATTATGAAGATGGAACGGGATGAGCTGGTTGAAGAGATGTTCAAGACGTATATTGAGCATAATAAGTGGGGATAATATATATGAGGATTATGGGACTGGACTACGGCTCGCGTACAGTCGGGGTGGCTGTCAGTGATCCTTTGGGGATAACTGCGCAGGCTGTAGAGACTATATGCCGTAAGGACGAGAACAAGCTTCGGAAGACATGTGCCCGCATCGAGGAACTGGTGGCAGAGTATGAAGTTGAGAAGATTGTGCTCGGACTTCCGAAGCATATGAACAATGATATTGGAGATCGGGCGGAAAAATCTATGCAATTTGGTGAGATGATCGGACGACGGACCGGCCTTGAGGTCGTGATGTGGGATGAGCGTCTGACTACTGTTTCGGCAGAGCGGACTTTAATCGAGAATAAGGTAAGAAGAGAAGACCGCAAGAAGTATATTGACCAGATTGCGGCTGTTTTTATATTGCAGGGATACTTGGACTCCGCACACCTGAATAAAGAAGGGTAGAAGATTTATGGAAAAGATTACATTTGCGTCTGCAGATTCACAGGAAAATGAAGAGTTTTTTGTGTTGGAGCAGACAAAGTTAAATGGAGTATCTTATATTCTTGTCACGGATTCGGAAGAAGACGATGCAGAATGTTGGATTTTAAAAGACACGTCACCGGAGGAATCATCCGAGGCAATCTATGAGTTTGTGGAAGATGAAAAAGAACTGAATGGGATAATGGGAGTTTTTGAAGAACTTCTGGAAGATGTGGAAATTGAAAGGTAATGAATTATGTCAGTCAGTCAGGAGAGTTTTAAGAAAAAGTTAAAAGAAAAAGGGCTTAAAGTGACGAATCAGAGACTGCTTGTACTGCAGGTTCTTGCAGAGAATAAGGACAGACATCTGACTGCTGAAGATATCTATGAGCTCGTAAAAGAAGATTACCCGGAGATCGGGCTGGCAACCATTTACCGAACAGTGCAGTTGTTACTGGAAATGCAATTGGTGGATCGTATTAATCTGGATGATGGATGTGTGCGTTATGAGATCGGGGAGACGCTGGATGGCACAGGAAAGCACCATCATCACCATCTGATATGTAAAACATGTGGAAAAGTACTGCCTTTTAAAGACGACCTGTTGGATGAACTGGAGCGGCATATAGAGGAAGAGACAGGATTTCATGTGTTAGACCACGAATTAAAGTTCTACGGACAGTGCAGTGAATGTAGAAAGAAACAGAAATAGACCCTTTGTTACACTGGGGGTCTGTAATTACGTGGAGGTGTAAACTTGAAAAAAGAGAATATTGGAAGTATGCGTATCATTCCACTCGGGGGACTCGAGAAGATCGGAATGAACATTACTGCCTTCGAGTACGAAGACAGTATTATTGTTGTGGATTGCGGATTGGCATTCCCAGAGGACGGTATGCTTGGAATTGACCTTGTTATTCCAGATGTGACATACCTGAAAAACAATATTGAAAAAGTAAAAGGATTTGTTATCACGCATGGTCATGAGGATCATATTGGAGCATTAAGCTATATTTTACGGGAAATCAATATCCCAATCTATGCAACAAAGCTTACGATGGGTATTATAGAGAAGAAGCTGACAGAGCACAATCTGCTTCGCTCAACGAGAAGAAAAGTAGTAAAACATGGACAGTCTATCAACCTTGGACAGTTCAGGATAGAATTTATTAAGACGAACCACAGTATCCAGGATGCAGCAGCACTTGCAATCTATTCCCCGGCAGGAATTGTTGTGCATACAGGAGACTTTAAGGTAGATTATACACCAGTCTTTGGAGATGCTATCGATCTTCAGAGATTTGCAGAGATCGGGAAAAAAGGAGTACTGGCACTTTTGTCAGACAGTACCAATGCAGAACGAAAAGGCTTTACACAGTCTGAACGTACGGTAGGTATTACCTTTGATCATATATTTGCAGAACATCAGAATACAAGAATCATCATTGCGACATTTGCGTCTAATGTAGACCGTGTACAGCAGATCATCAATTCAGCGTGCAAGTATGACCGTAAGGTTGTGGTAGAAGGACGCAGTATGGTGAATATCATTCAGGTAGCACAGGAACTCGGATACTTGAATGTTCCGGAGAACACGATGATCGAGATTGACCAGCTTAAGAATTATCCGCCGGAGAAGACGGTTCTGATTACGACCGGAAGCCAGGGTGAGTCTATGGCGGCTCTTTCTAGAATGGCGGCAGACATTCACAAGAAGGTAACGATCATGCCAGGCGATACAGTTATTTTAAGCTCTAACCCGATCCCTGGAAATGAGAAATCCGTATCCAGAGTTATCAATGAGCTGTCTGAGAAAGGTGCAAATGTTATCTTTCAGGATGCTCATGTATCCGGACATGCGTGTCAGGAAGAATTAAAGCTGATTTATTCACTGGTCAAACCAAAGTATGCAGTACCGGTACATGGTGAGTACCGTCACAGAAAGGCAAATGCGAACCTGGCAAAATCTCTTGGAATTCCAAAAGAGAATGTCTTCATGCTTCATTCCGGAGATGTACTGGAAGTCAGTGAACAAGAGGCAAAAGTCGTAGATAAAGTCCATACGGGAGAGATTCTTGTAGACGGACTTGGTGTCGGTGATGTAGGAAATATCGTACTTCGAGACAGACAGCATCTGGCAGAGGACGGAATTATGATTGTAGTCCTGACGTTAGAGCGCGGAAGCAACCAGCTCCTGGCAGGACCGGATATTGTGTCCCGTGGATTTGTCTATGTTCGTGAGTCAGAAGATCTTATGGAAGAGGCAAGACAAGTCGTAACTGACGCAGTAGAAGATTGCCTGAATCATCAGAGAAATGCTGACTGGAGCAAGATAAAATTAGTGATCCGCGATACAATGAACGAATTTATCTGGAAAAAAACAAAACGTCGTCCGATGATTTTGCCGATTATTATGGATGTATAAAGTGATATTTATTTAACAGGGGACGTAGTACTTTGAAGAAGTGCTACGTCCCCAATTGCGAAGAGAGGTGTCTCCAATTGCGAGGTGGGGGGTCCCTGATTGAGGAGAGAGGTGGTTGTAAATGATCGTAGATGAGCGGATGGTGACTTATATCCGGTCGCTGGAGGTGCCGGAAAGCGCGGTAATTGAAGCGATTGAGCAGGAAGCTTTAAGAGATCGTGTGCCGATTATCCGGAAGGAAATGCAGAGTTTTCTGAAGGTTCTGCTGATGATTAAAAGACCGATGCGGATTCTGGAAGTAGGAGCTGCGGTTGGTTTTTCGTCAATTCTTATGAGTGAATATATGCCGGAAGGCGGGCATATTACAACAATAGAAAATTATGATAAACGAATTCCGATAGCCCGGGCGAATTTTAAACGGGCAGGGAAGGAAGAGCAGATTGATTTGATTGAGGGAGATGCCCTGGAAGTGATGCATGGCCTGGAAGGGCCGTATGACCTGATATTTGTGGATGCGGCAAAGGGGCAGTACATTCATTACCTTCCGGAAGTTATGCGGCTTCTTGGGACAGATGGAGTGCTTGTGTCAGATAATGTGCTGCAGGAAGGTGATATTATTGAGTCCAGATTCGCGGTGGAGCGCAGAAACCGGACTATTCACAGCCGTATGCGGGAATATCTCTATGAGTTAAAGCATCATGATCAGTTGCAGACATCGATTATTCCACTGGGAGACGGCGTGGCATTGAGTGTAAAGCGCAGTGATATTTAAATAGTGATAGATATTTAAGCAGTGATATTTAAGAAGAATAGAAAATTAATAAAAAGAGAAGGAGAAGAGAAGTATGAGTCAGAAACGTCCGGAATTATTAATCCCGGCCAGCAGTCTGGAAGTATTGAAGACTGCGGTTATGTTTGGTGCAGATGCAGTATATATTGGTGGTGAAGCATTTGGGCTTCGTGCGAAAGCAAAGAATTTTTCCATGGAAGATATGAAGAAGGGTGTGGAATTTGCGCATGCACATGGTGTAAAAGTACATGTGACGGTCAATATTCTTGCGCATAATGATGATCTTCCGGGAGTAGAAGAGTATTTGAAAGAATTAAAAGAAGTTGGACCGGATGCGCTTATTATCGCAGATCCCGGTGTGTTTGAGCTGGCAAAGGAAATCTGCCCAGAGATTCAGCGCCACGTCAGCACGCAGGCGAATAACACGAACTATGCGACCTATCAGTTCTGGTGGAAGCAGGGAGCTTCCCGCGTAGTGTCTGCCCGAGAATTATCCTTGAGAGAAATCAAAGAAATTCGTGAGAGGATCCCGGCTGAGATGGAGATTGAAAGCTTTATTCACGGAGCAATGTGTATATCATATTCCGGAAGATGTCTGCTTAGTAATTTCTTTACCGGTCGTGACGCAAATCAGGGAGCATGCACGCATCCGTGCCGCTGGAAATATTCCATCGTGGAAGAGACGAGACCGGGAGAGTATATGCCTGTCTATGAAAATGAGCGTGGAACATACATTTTCAACTCAAAAGACTTATGCATGATCGAGCATATTCCGGAAATGATCGATGCCGGAATCGACAGCTTTAAAATTGAAGGGCGTATGAAAACGGCTCTTTATGTTGCAACCGTTGCAAGAACTTATCGTAAAGCGATAGATGACTATCTGGAAGATCCACAGAAATACAGAGATAACATGCCTTGGTATCTGGATCAGATATCCAACTGCACCTATCGTCAGTTCACTACAGGATTCTACTTTGGAAAACCAACCGAAGAGAGCCAGATCTATGACAGCAATACTTATGTAAAAGAATATACTTATCTTGGAATTGTAGGAGAAATCTGTGACGGGCGCTGCAAGATTGAGCAACGTAACAAATTCTCAGTCGGTGAGACAATTGAGATTATGAAACCGGATGGAGAAAATGTAGAAGTTACAGTCAAACGGATTATCAACGAAGAAGGTGAAGACCAGGAGAGTGCACCACATTCTAAACAAGTGCTCTATATTGAGTTAGAAGGCGGTCAGGCAAGCCCATATGATATTTTGCGCAGGCAGGAGCCAGAAGTTCAGTAAGGCGGTAAATGAGAACTTGTTGCATAATTATCGTGAATTCCATTTTTAATGTAAAAAAAAGATGCGCTGGCGAAGCGCATCTTTTTTTATATGTATCAATGTCAATATCGATGGAGTGCGATACTTACATTCCAGGCTCAAGCTCTGCTTCTGCCATTTCTTCGGCTGCTTCAGATGCCTTCTCGTAAGTTCCGTTTTTCATACGAATGTGTTTGAAAATTGTTCCACCTACAAGTCCTGCAACACTTCCTCCGATAGCTGCGAACAGAAGAGCAAGTAATACATTCTGAACCGGGTTAAATGCAAATGGTGCTAACAGTCCAGGGATTGGAGATGCTGTACCAGGTGCATCGTTCACAATGTGGAATACTGCTGCTGAAATTCCGGCAAATCCACCTCCGAAGAAGTTAGAACCGTAAATCGGAATTGGGTTAGAAGTAACGATTGGAGCCTGTGTTAATGGCTCAAGCATAACGCCGATCACATTACCTTTGTTACCAAGTTTCAGTTTGTGGAATACAAGTCCATTTGTAAAGGATCCACCAAAACATGCGATGGCTGCAATACCCATTGGAAGACCGGTCAGTCCTAACATAGCTGTGAGCGCCATAGAACTAAGCGGCGATGTACAGATCATCTTCATCATTCCACCTAACAGGAATCCCATAACGATTGGAGACTGGTCTGTAGCAGCAGAAATAGTAGCACCAATGTGTGACAGAATCCATGTTACACCAGGATCAACAACTGTTACAATAATACGGGCAACTGGAGCAATTACAAGTGCTCCTGCAATAATGTTAATTCCAACAGGAAGTTTCTTTTCAATAATCGGAGCGATGAATCCAATGACATAACCTGCGATAAATCCAGGAAGGATTCCGAATCCACCAACAGCAACACCGGCTACAACTGCGAATAACGGGTTAGCACCCATTGCAATTGGAACAAGAGTAGCTGCGGCAACGCCGCCCATGCTTCCGGAGATATCTCCAACTTCACGTAAGAATGCAATGCCAATCAGATCACCGGAAATATACTTATGAATTGCTTCAACAAGGAATGTTGCAACGGCTGCGTCTGCCATACCGCCCATTGCAAGAGATCCTTTTGGCATCTTCAGACTGAAAATAGAGAAGACTGCCAGAGTGACGAGTAGTAAACCTACACCAGATAAAATTGTTACCATACTTTGTACCTCACATTTCTTTAATTTGTTATTTTAATAACATCGTCGTGTTTATTGATGAGATTAATATATAAGCATGGTTACAAAAAGTATCAAATGGTGTCAAAATACCATTAAAAATTTAACAAATCGCGATAACTTTGTGCATTATTGACAATAAGAGGCCAATGCGTTCAAAAACTGCTTAATCCTTACATTGCCGTGTTTATCAGTCTTTCCACGTATAAAATCCATTTCCCTGCGAACCTGCTCAAAATTGTATAATGTGCTGGAATAGTCTACAAAAATTTCGTTACTATAATCTTCAAGACCAAGGTGAGCCAGGTTTACAAGTCCATTAAATGCTGTTCTGCGTATGCGCTGCTCCATAGATTTCGGTGTATCACAGAAGCGGCTGCACAGATCACTGACTGTCAGTGAGTCAGCATGATCCTGGTGGTCGACCAGATATTTGACAATAGAAATGATATCTTTACTGCCAATATCCCCGATAATACCGATTCTTGTAAGGATTGTGCGAAGGGAATTCTCAATCTGCTCACTATTGTCAGGTACAGTCACAGTTGCAGGTCTGGTATCTTCCATAAAAATGTTTTGCATTTTGCGGACCATTCGTTTCATAGATAAGCCATCGGAAACTTTTTTGATGACAGCTTCTACTTCCACACTATTAATTGGTTTCTGGATAAAGAATTCAATCCCGGCTTCATAGGCAGAAGCAATCATATCTTTGGAGGACACTTGGGACAGCATAATATAAGATGCATCTGGTACTATTTTTCGAGCCTGTTTTACAAAGCTGATTCCATCCATCTCAGGCATGAGCAGATCTACAATTACAATATCCGGTTTAGCTGAAGGAAGATCTTCCAGTGCTTCAGCCGCATTATTAGCACTGCCGCAACATACCCCAAGTCCTCGTTCATTTATAATTAGTTTCAAAATGTTACAAATATTTTTGTCATCGTCTATAAAATAGAAAGACATAATTTTGACATTACCTCCAATTCATTTAAAGGGATGCAGATGGTAAAAACTGTCCGACCCGGAATAGAGGTCAGACCAATCGTTCCATGTAATTCCCCTTCTACAAGATCTTGTACCAGATTCAGTCCAAGTCCCCGGCTGACTTCCCCTGTCTGGAAATTAATCTTGGTCGAGAATCCAGTCTTAAATACTTCTCCTATGTATTCAGCCGGAATTCCCGGGCCGTCATCAGTAACGGTAAAAATAGCCTGCCCATCTTCGATGACCTCTGTGACAGAAAGATTAACTGTGTCAGTCTTCGAAGCTTCCAAAGCATTTACAAAAAGGTTACGGAAGATGGAAAGAAGGGCATAGTGGCTGGAAGTATAGAAATTTTTCTGATATTCATAAGTAAGATTCAGTGTCTTTCCCTGTGATTCCGCCAGATTGGTGATGGAAGATTTTAAAAGGGAGAGCACTTCTTCCAGATACATACCGTCATTTTCCAGTTCCTGTTCCAGTGCTTCGGAAATTCCACGCATGATCAACAGATATTCTTTCTTTATCTCGTGAATATCTTTTGCAGTAGTAAGCGCAGAAGAGGCAAGGGCAGGATCGGCACCTGAGTCACGCAGTGTTTCAAAGAGCCGGTAAGAATTATTCATAGTTTCTTCTATTAATGTAGTATTTTTCTTCATCCAGACAATTTCCCCATTGAGTTTGGAGAAGAGAAGTACCAGTTTCTGATAACGTTCCTCATGTTCTTTCTTAATTAAAAAGATCCGGTATTTTTCAAAGAGTAACATGACAAGCCATGTGAGACAGGAACGCATAACAGCAGCCAGAAAGATTCCGGACTGCATGTGAAGCACAAGGGAACTGAGTTCCAGTCGTACGAGAAGCTCGATAAAGTTTGCCAAGTAGTCGATCAGAATCAGAGCTCCCAGTGTCAGGTTCCGCTTTTCATGAATAGCAGCCGACAAGTGATCAAACCGTCTGATATACAGATGTAGAAGAAGTCCGTAGCAAAGATAGAAAGCTATCTCCGGCATATAGTGAGAAGGACTCGTCCAGTGCCCGTGGGTGATCCAGTAGACGATCATACGCATAGAAAATACACCGATTGCGGATAAAAATGTAACCGGAATCAGTGGAAAATTGGACATTAATAATCCACAAGCGGCCAGAATAACGACTGCAATGGATATTTTAAAGTTTGCTGTGAACCAGTTAATACTGAGCTGCGAAGTTAAAGCAATTGCGAAACTGTAAAATATAGATTTTTTCAATATATCTTTCATAATATATACCACACCCTATACCTAATATAGTACAGGAAAAAAGAAGACTGCGCAAGTATTAAAAATACCCACGCAGTTTTTCAATAGCGCTCTTTTCGATTCTGGATACATAGGAGCGGGAGATGCCAAGAAGCTTTGCAATTTCGCGCTGTGTATATTCTTCTTCGTTATACAGACCATAGCGCATTTTTAAGACCAGACGTTCCCGGGTGGATAATTTAGACTCTACGTGTTGATATAATTTCAAAATATCATCTTTTTCCTCGATTTTCCGGTGGGCCTCCTGATCGTCTGTCTCAATTACATCGAAAAGCTGGATTTCGTTGCCTTCCCGGTCCGTGCCGATTGGTTCATAAAGGGAGACTTCCCGAGAAGTTTTTTTTCTGGCACGCAGATGCATCAGAATTTCATTTTCAATACAGCGTGCAGCGTAAGTTCCGAGACGTACGTTTTTTCCCGGATTAAATGTAACGACTGCTTTGATTAGCCCGATGGTGCCAATGGAAAGCAAATCTTCAGCTTCTTCTACATTTGCCTGATATTTTTTGACAATATGAGCTACGAGCCGGAGATTATGCTCAATCAGGATATGCTTGGCATTTAAGTCGCCCTCGATATATTTTTGCAGGTAATACTGTTCTTCAGAAGCAGTCAGGGGAAGGGGGAAAGATTTCAAGAAATGCACCTCGAGACAGATTTGATATAGTTTATGATGGAAAATGAAAATTTGTGCTTTTCCCATGTGGAAAAGTGTGCTATACTGATGCTACTTCAGACAGGAAATTCTTCCGTCTGCAGGAGATCTGTTGTATCGGGCGGTATCCGCCGGAGAATCCAACGATTTTGATTGAGATTGATTGTTATTAATTGTTACCTGATTATCGAAAAAATCTATGAGTGACTGAACATGAAAATGTGAATAAAAAGTATAGTTCAGTTAGAAATGAGGTGTATGAATGGCATTTAGTTCAATTACGTCTGCCTGTGTTCAGGGACTTCACATTGAAGTGATCCATGCAGAATCAGATGTCAGTAATGGTCTTCCGATGTTCCATATGGTGGGCTATCTTTCGTCGGAAGTGAAGGAGGCTGCTGAGCGGGTGCGGACTGCAATCCGTAACAGTGGATTTTCGCTTCCACCTAAGAAAATCGTAGTAAATCTGTCGCCGGCAACGGTGAAAAAGAAAGGAGCATCTTATGATCTTCCAATCGCATTATCTGTATTAGAAGCTGTTGGCAATATTCCGGCAAAAGCGCTGGAGAGAGTTCTTGTAGCCGGGGAACTTAGCCTGGACGGGAAAGTACGTGAAGTAGAGGGAGTTCTGCCAATCGTTCTGGAGGCAAAGATGCAGGGATTTCACACATGTATTTTGCCCGAAAAAAATGTAAGAGAAGGGCGTCTTGTTCCGGGAATCCGTATTATAGGTGCCGAGACATTGGAACAATTGTGCCGGGATTTAAATAAGAAGGAAGGGTTAGGGGGAAAAATATCAGAGACGAAAGCAATCACTGAGTTTAAACAGATATGGGAACCGGAGATGCTATATGATGTGGATTACAGTGATATCTGTGGACAGGATATGGTGAAGCGGGCGGTTGAAGTTGCAGTAGCGGGTGGTCATAATCTGTTGCTTGTAGGTCCGCCGGGAAGCGGAAAATCCATGGTGGCAAAGCGAATCCCGACCATCTTACCGCCGATGCAGTTGGAAGAGAGTATGGAGGTGACAAAGATTTACAGCGTGGCAGGGATGGTAGACCGGGAACATCCGTTGATTACAAAACGTCCATTTCGAAGTGTACATCATACGGTAACAAGAGCAGCACTTATTGGTGGTGGTGTGATACCGAATCCGGGGGAAATCAGTCTTGCACATGGAGGTGTCTTATTTCTAGATGAACTGGCGGAATTCCATAAGCCAGTGCTGGAAGTTTTAAGACAACCTCTGGAGGAACATAAAATCCGGATTTCCAGAAACAGTGGATGTTATGAGTATCCGGCTGATTTTATGTTGATTGCGGCAATGAATCCGTGTCCTTGTGGAAATTATCCGGATTTGAACAAATGTAATTGTACAAAAACGCAGATTCAAAATTATCTGGGTCATGTAAGCCAGCCTTTTTTAGATCGTATGGATTTATGTGTAGAGGCTTCAAGGGTAGAATACGGGGAATTACACAAGACTGGAAAAGAGGAAACATCAGAAGAAATACGTAACCGTGTCTGCACGGCGAGAAAAATCCAGGAGCAGCGTTATGAGGGGACCGATATCCGGACAAACTCCGGAATCGGAGTACGGCAGATGGAAGAATTTTGCCAAATTGGAGAAAAAGAAGAAAAACTGATGCGATGTGCATTTTCAACGATGAATCTGACTGCCCGGACTTATCATAAAGTATTGAAAGTCGCCAGAACGATCGCTGATCTGGACGGGGAAGAACAGATTGGATGCAGCCATCTGAAAGAGGCGCTTGGATACCGTATGCTGGATAAAAAATACTGGGGGAGGTAATGTGGGTGATTTATGAATACTGGTTTGCCAGGATGAAAAATATCTCTGATAATAAGAAGAAAAAACTAAGAGAGGCATATGGCTCTGCAAAAGAGATATATTATATAGAAGAAACTCAACTCAGATTACAGAATTTCCTGACAAAAAAGGATATAGAACAGCTGAAAATGGCGAGAAAGCAGAAAGATTTAGAAGAAAAATATTATAATATGGAAGAAAAAGGAATTGACTTTGTGCCATATTTTCAAAAAACATATCCGAAACGGTTGTCGGAGCTTGACGCTGCACCGTATGCGCTTTATGTAAAAGGGAAACTGCCGGAAGAAGATCGGCCTTCGGTAGCGATTATCGGAGCAAGAAGATGTAGTAATTACGGGGAAGGGCAGGCGCTGGAATATGGAAAATGTCTGGCATCAGCCGGGGTACAGATTATCAGTGGTCTTGCACTTGGGATTGACGGGGCCGGACAACGGGGTGCGCTAAATGGAGGGGGAACAACTTATGGCGTGTTAGGCTGTGGAGTGGACATTTGTTATCCGAGAGAAAATATCGGTCTGTATATGGATATTCAGAGAGAAGGAGGGATAATTTCGGAGCAAATACCAGGAGAACCACCTATGTCATATCATTTTCCACTGAGAAATCGTATCATCAGTGGATTGGCAGATGTAGTGCTTGTGATGGAAGCGAAAGAAAAAAGCGGATCTTTGATTACCACAGATATGGCACTGGAACAGGGGAGGGACGTATATGCTCTTCCAGGGCCTGTCACAAGTACTCTCAGTCAGGGGTGCCACAGGCTGATCAGACAAGGTGCGGGCATATTGATCTCGCCGGAAGAATTCCTGAAAGAACTGCAGATTGAGGTTTCTGAAAACTCTACAGAATTATTAAAAAATGAAAAAATGCTTGAAACAACAGAAAAAGTGGTGTATAGTTGTCTCGATTTGTTCCCCAGAAATGTAAGTGAGATTCAGGTGAAGACCGGGCTTGATGCACGGATTCTTATGGAGACACTTATGACGCTGGAGATGGAAGGATATATAAAAGAAACGGCAAAGAATTATTATGTCAGAATGTCAGATGTGAGATGAAACATTTGCATTTGAACGAAAATAGTGTACGGGAATTTGCCCGATACAGATAACATGGAGGTTAGATACAGATATGGCACGATATCTCGTGATAGTGGAGTCACCGGCAAAGGTGAAAACAATCAAAAAGTTTCTGGGAAGTAATTATGTGGTGGCTGCGTCAAATGGACATGTCAGAGATCTTCCGAAAAGTCAACTTGGTGTAGATGTGGAGAATGACTACGAACCGAAGTATATTACGATACGTGGAAAAGGTGAGATCCTTGCAAATCTCAGAAAAGAAGTGAAAAAAGCAGATAAAGTTTATCTCGCAACTGACCCGGACCGCGAAGGAGAGGCGATTTCCTGGCATCTGAGTAAAGCATTGAAACTGGAGGATAAGAAAGTTTATCGTATTAGCTTCAATGAGATCACCAAGAATGCGGTGAAGGCATCTCTTAAGAACCCGCGGGATATCGATATGGATCTGGTGGATGCACAGCAGGCGAGACGTGTGCTGGACCGTGTGGTTGGATACCGCATCAGTCCCCTCCTCTGGGCAAAAGTAAAGAGAGGTTTAAGTGCCGGCCGTGTGCAGTCTGTAGCGCTTCGCATTATAGCAGATCGTGAGGCGGAAATCGATGCATTTATTCCAGAGGAATACTGGACTCTGGATGCAGAGCTGAACGTAAAAGGTGAGAGAAAGCCTTTGATCGCGAAGTTCTACGGAACAGAGAAAGAGAAGATGACGATTGAGTCGAAAGAACACTTGAATAAGATTTTAAAGGAGCTTGATGGTGCGGACTATGAAGTGAGTGAGATCAAAAAAGGAGAGCGTACAAAAAAGGCACCGGTCCCATTTACGACAAGTACACTGCAGCAGGAAGCTTCCAAAGCTTTGAATTTTGCAACCTCCAAGACGATGCGTATTGCGCAGCAGCTTTATGAAGGAGTTGATGTCAAGGGAAGTGGAACCGTGGGTATTATCACATATCTTCGTACGGATTCTACCCGTATTTCCGAAGAGGCAGATGCGAATGTAAGAAGCTATATTGGAGAGCAGTATGGCAGTCAGTATGTGGCAGCAGAAGGCGCCAGGAAAAGTGGCAGTCAGAAGATTCAGGATGCTCATGAGGCAATTCGTCCGACGGATGTTACCCGCACTCCGGCTATGTTGAAGGATTCCTTGTCCCGTGACCAGTTCCGCCTGTATCAGCTGATCTGGAAACGTTTTGTTGCAAGCCGTATGATGCCTGCAGTTTATGAGACCACTTCTGTAAAAATCGCAGCAGGAAAATATCGTTTCAATGTTGCAACATCAAAGATTGCATTTGAAGGATTCCGTCTGATTTATACGGAGGCGGGAGAAGAAAAAGACGAGAAGGGTGTGCTTTTAAAGGGACTGGATGAGAACAGTAAACTTTCTCTGGAACAGTTTGACAGTAAGCAGCATTTTACACAGCCGCCGGCGCACTACACAGAGGCGTCTCTTGTAAAGACTTTGGAGGAGCTGGGAATCGGACGCCCAAGTACTTATGCACCGACAATTACATTGATTATAAATAGAAGATACGTTGCGAAGGAAAATAAAAACCTTTATATGACAGAACTTGGAGAAGTTGTTAATAATATAATGATGCATTCATTCCCAAGTATTGTGGATGTCAGTTTTACGGCAAATATGGAAAGTCTTCTGGACGGTGTTGCGGAAGGAAAAGTCAGATGGAAGACGATTATTGAAAATTTCTATCCGGATTTGGACGCAGCTGTGAAAAAAGCGGAAGAAGAACTGGAAGAGGTAAAAATCGAGGACGAAGTAACGGATGTAATCTGTGAAGAATGTGGCAGAAACATGGTTATCAAATACGGTCCGCATGGAAAATTCCTGGCATGTCCGGGATTCCCGGAATGTCGGAATACAAAGCCGTATCTGGAAAAGATTGGTGTAAAATGTCCGATGTGCGGAAAAGATGTAGTAATTCGCAAAACGAAGAAGGGAAGACGTTATTACGGTTGTGAAAATAATCCGGAATGTGAGTTCATGTCCTGGCAAAAACCGTCTGAAAAGAAGTGCCCTCAGTGTGGAAATTATATGGTAGAAAAAGGAAATAAACTTCTTTGCAGCAATGAACAATGTGGTTACACTGAAAGTATAAAAAAAGAGAAAGAAAATTAAGGAAATTTATTGAATAAGCGTGAATTGTATGATAATATACACTCATAGATGGAGGAATTGCATATGGGCGTACAATTATTAGATAAAACTAGAAAAATCAACAAATTACTACACAACAATAATTCGAGCAAGGTTGTATTTAATGACATTTGTGATGTCTTGACTGAGATACTGGAGTCAAATGTTCTGGTAGTCAGTAAAAAAGGAAAGGTGCTTGGAAAAAGTCGATGCCTGAATGTACAGCCGATTGGAGAACTGATTGCCTGTGAGGTTGGCGAGCATATTGATGGTATGTTGAACGAGAGATTGCTTAGTATCTTATCAACAAAGGAGAATGTAAATCTTCAGACACTGGGATTTTCTGCTGAGGCAAGCGGAGGATATCAGGCAATCATCACGCCAATCAATATTGCAGGAGAGCGTCTCGGAACATTGTTCATTTACAAAGTAGATAAACCATATGAGATTGATGATATCATTCTCAGCGAGTATGGAACAACAGTTGTAGGACTGGAGATGCTCCGTTCTGTTAACGAAGAAAGTGCAGAGGAGACAAGAAAAGAACACATTGTACAGTCTGCGATCAGTACATTATCTTATTCAGAACTTGAAGCGATCATTCATATTTTTGATGAGCTGGATGGCTCAGAGGGAATTCTGGTTGCAAGTAAGATTGCAGACAGAGTTGGAATCACCCGTTCTGTAATTGTAAATGCTCTGCGCAAGTTTGAAAGTGCAGGCGTGATTGAATCTCGTTCATCAGGAATGAAAGGAACTTATATCAAAGTTGTAAATGATTATGTATTTACAGAACTGGAGCACATCAAGGAAGAAAAGAACAGAGGTTAAACTTTGAAAAATCGGAGGATGGACAACATGTATGAAGAGTGTCCGGCGCTGCTTCAGATGACGCGGACGTTTTTGGAAGATGGAGAAAAAGATGAAATCATTCATCATTGTAAAGTAATCCGGTATGATCCGGAAGAAGAGAACATATACTTAATTGCAGGAAAATCAGATATCACAAGTTTTTTGCTGGATGGAGTATATAGATGTACGATCAATAGTGAAAAAAAAGAAATCTGGTGCCAGGGCGTCATACGTGAAAGATACTGTAATAAAGTCGGAAAAGTCTTAGTATTTCGTGTACAAAACGGCTTTTATGAAAAAAATATAAACAAGATAAAATAAATAAAAGAGTGTTGACAAAAGAGAAAGAGAGTGCTATTTTATACCTAGAGTTTTTAATAGCACTCTCTTTTTATGAGTGCTAACAACATAAAAGAGATGTTAAAGCAAGGAGGAATAAATATGAAATTAGTACCATTAGGAGACAGAGTCGTATTGAAACAGATCGTGGCTGAGGAGACTACAAAGTCAGGAATCGTATTACCTGGACAGTCTAAAGAAAAACCACAGCAGGCAGAAGTTGTGGCAGTTGGACCAGGCGGAACTGTTGATGGAAAAGAAGTGAAGATGAACGTAACAGTAGGACAGCAGGTTATCTATTCTAAATATGCAGGAACATCTGTTGAGATTGAAGACGAAGAATATATTGTTGTGAAACAGGATGATATTTTAGCAATCATCGAATAAGGAATGTTTGTTAATTTTAAATATTTTGTGTGAAATCAGTAAAGTCTAATTTAGGAGGCAGTTTAATCATGGCAAAGGAAATTAAATACGGAGCAGAAGCAAGAGCAGCCCTGGAAGCAGGAGTAAATCAGTTAGCAGATACAGTAAGAGTGACACTTGGACCAAAAGGACGTAACGTAGTACTTGACAAATCATTTGGTGCACCACTGATTACAAATGATGGTGTTACAATCGCAAAAGAAATCGAGTTAGAAGATCCATTTGAGAATATGGGAGCTCAGATCATCAAAGAAGTTGCATCTAAAACAAATGATGTAGCAGGAGATGGTACAACAACAGCTACTGTACTTGCACAGGCTATGGTACATGAAGGAATGAAGAACCTGGCAGCAGGTGCTAACCCGATCATTCTCCGTAAAGGAATGCAGAAAGCTACAGATGCAGCCGTTGAGGCAATTAAGAACATGTCCAGCAAAGTTAACGGTAAAGACCAGATCGCTAAGGTTGCAGCTATTTCAGCAGCAAGCGAGGAAGTAGGCCAGATGGTAGCAGATGCTATGGAGAAGGTTTCTAACGATGGTGTTATCACAATCGAAGAATCTAAGACAATGAAAACAGAGCTTGACCTTGTAGAAGGAATGCAGTTCGATCGTGGATACATTTCTGCATATATGGCAACAGATATGGATAAGATGGAAGCTAATCTGGAGGATCCATATATTCTGATCACAGATAAGAAAATCAGCAACATTCAGGAAATCCTTCCAGTACTTGAGCAGATCGTTCAGTCAGGATCCAGACTCCTGATCATTGCAGAGGATGTTGAGGGTGAAGCTCTTACAACCCTGATCGTAAATAAACTGCGTGGAACATTCAATGTTGTTGCTGTAAAAGCACCTGGATATGGTGACAGAAGAAAAGAGATGCTCAAAGACATCGCTATTCTGACAGGCGGACAGGTAATTTCTGAGGAGCTTGGATTAGAGCTGAAAGATACTACTATGGATCAGCTTGGACGTGCAAAATCAGTCAAAGTACAGAAAGAGAATACAGTTATCGTAGACGGCTGTGGAGACAAAGATTCCATCCAGGCAAGAGTTGCTCAGATTAAAGCTCAGATTGAGGATACAACATCTGAATTCGATAAAGAAAAACTTCAGGAGAGACTTGCAAAACTGGCAGGCGGAGTTGCAGTAATCCGTGTCGGAGCAGCAACAGAAGTTGAGATGAAAGAAGCAAAACTTCGTATGGAAGATGCTCTGGCAGCAACAAGAGCAGCAGTAGAAGAAGGAATTATCTCCGGTGGCGGTTCTGCATATATCCATGCAGCAAAAGAAGTAGCAAAATATGCTGCAACACTGGAAGGTGATGAAAAGACAGGAGCTAATGTAGTTCTCAAAGCACTGGAGGCTCCATTATTCCACATTGCTGCAAATGCAGGACTGGAAGGCTCTGTTATTATCAATAAAGTATCTGAGTCTGAACCGGGCGTAGGATTTAACGCATTGACAGAAGAGTATGTAGATATGGTAGAGGCAGGAATTCTTGATCCGGCTAAAGTAACAAGAAGTGCACTTCAGAACGCAACAAGTGTAGCATCTACGCTTCTGACAACAGAGTCTTGTGTAGCGAACATCAAAGAAGATACTCCGGCAATGCCAGCAGGCGGCGGAGCAGGCATGGGAATGATGTAAGAATAGTGTATTAGCAATTCTAATAATCATAGATTAGTATTATGAAAACTCCCCCTTTAGGGAGTTTTCTTTTTAATACAATTTGTGGTAAAATAGAGAAAATGGTTGACAAATGCCGACTGTTTTTTGTATCATAGCTTTTAAATATTACAAAGGAAAGTGAGGATAATAATCATGGGAAAGATTATTGGAGAAGGTATTACATTTGATGACGTACTTTTAGTACCAGCTTATTCAGAAGTAATTCCGAATCAGGTTGATCTGTCAACATATCTGACAAAGAAGATCCACCTTAACATACCGATGATGAGTGCAGGTATGGATACGGTTACAGAGCATCGTATGGCAATTGCTATGGCTCGTCAGGGAGGAATCGGTATCATTCATAAGAATATGTCTATTGAGGCTCAGGCTGAAGAGGTAGACAGAGTAAAGCGTTCTGAGAATGGTGTTATTACAGATCCATTTTATCTTTCACCGGATCATACACTGGCAGATGCTAATGAATTAATGGCTAAATTCCGCATTTCAGGTGTGCCGATCACAGAGAACGGAAAGCTGGTCGGTATTATCACGAACCGCGATCTGAAATTTGAGGAAGATTTCTCAAAGAAGATCAAAGAGTCTATGACTTCTGAGGGGCTCATCACAGCACCGGAAGGAATTACACTGGAGGAAGCAAAACGAATCCTTGCAAAAGCAAGAAAAGAGAAACTTCCAATTGTAGATAAGGATTTTCACTTAAAAGGACTTATTACAATTAAAGATATTGAAAAACAGATCAAATACCCTCTTGCAGCAAAGGATTCACAGGGACGTCTTCTTTGTGGTGCTGCTATTGGTATTACAGCAAACTGTATTGAGAGAGCTCAGGAGCTTGTTAATGCAAAGGTTGATGTTGTTGTTCTTGATTCTGCACACGGACATTCAGCAAATGTTATCCGCACAGTGGATATGATCAAGTCTAAATTCCCGGATCTTCAGGTTATTGCTGGTAACGTTGCAACAGGAGCGGCTACAGAGGATCTGATCAAAGCAGGAGCTGATGCAGTTAAGGTTGGTATCGGACCTGGATCCATCTGTACAACACGTATCATCGCAGGTATTGGTGTGCCTCAGATTTCAGCAGTTATGGATTGCTATGAAGCAGCAGATAAATATGGAATTCCGATTATTGCTGATGGAGGAATCAAGTACTCAGGAGATATGACAAAGGCAATTGCAGCCGGAGCAAATGTATGTATGATGGGAAGTATCTTTGCAGGTTGTGACGAGAGCCCTGGAACATTTGAGTTATATCAGGGAAGAAAATACAAGGTTTACCGTGGTATGGGATCTATCTCCGCTATGGAGAACGGAAGTAAAGACCGTTACTTCCAGACAGATGCCAAGAAACTGGTACCGGAAGGTGTCGAAGGACGTGTCGCTTACAAGGGAAGCGTAGAAGATACTGTATTCCAGTTAATGGGAGGTCTTCGTTCCGGTATGGGTTACTGTGGAGCACCGACAATCGAAGATCTGAAGGAAAAAGGAAGATTTGTCAAGATTTCTTCTGCATCATTAAAAGAGAGTCACCCACATGACATCCACATCACAAAAGAAGCTCCGAACTACAGCGTAGACGAGTAAGATCAGTAATTCACTGGTGAGCTGCTTTTGCATTGAAAGATAGAATTTGTGGCTGAGTGAACAGCAGATAATAAAATTCATAAATTAATAAGAATTCATTCATAAAATGTTTCGCTGGAATATGTAGAATATATATCAGATGAGTGATGACTCCACCTCTATAGGTGGCGGGCAGCAAGAATGCCTGGGGCATTCTTGAATCAGAAAAAGGCGGGGCAAAGAACGTGCGGATGAAGAGGAACAGAAAAAGAAGAACTCTAAGCACGACAAAGAAGAAAAGAAAGACCCAGCGGAATATCCGGCTGGGTTTTCTTATTCTTGGAATTGTGCTAGTGGTCATGTTGATTATAAAAATAAATAATCCGGGATTTTTTTCCAATAAGTATTATGAGGTGGATACGAAAGCAGTGGATGCATCAAAGCCTGATATTGACGTGGAGCTTCTGACACCGAATCCATATTCCAGATCGCAGGAGAAGACAGACAAGATTACAGGGATTGTTATTCACTATACAGCTAATCCTGGAGCAACGGCTATAGGTAACCGGAATTATTTTGAAGGGTTAAAAGACAGTCACGAGACGAAAGCCAGCAGTAATTTCGTGGTGGGACTGAACGGGGAGATCGTGCAGTGTATTCCGACCTGGGAAGTGGCGTATGCATCGAATGACAGGAATTATGATACAGTATCCATCGAATGTTGCCATCCGGATGCGACTGGAAAGTTTAACGATGTGACTTATCGTTCTATGGTCCAACTGACAGCGTGGCTTTGTCTGAAGTTCAACCTGACAGAAGAAGATGTGATCCGCCACTATGATGTGACTGGGAAAATCTGTCCGAAATATTTTGTGGAAAATGAAGGCGCATGGGATCAGTTCCGGAAAGATGTAAAGTCAGCTATGGCGATGAACAAGAATCCGGAATAGGAATGAATAGAAAAAATAAGGCAGTTGCGAAATAAGATAATTGTTGGTATAATACACCCGGTAAGACAGAAAAGAAGTGGATAAAGAGGCCACATTTGACACAGGAGTAATATACGATGAATGATTTGGAAATGTACAGAGAGAGTCTGGCGCTTTGTGATGATAAGATTATTGATGCACTTGTTGAAAGAAGTAAAATAGTAGAAAAAATCATGGCATATAAAGAGGAATATGGTATGCCGATTTTACAGCCGCAGCAGGAGGCAAAACAGGCCTTGAGACTGGAAGAAAAGCTGAATGATAATAAGTACAGAGAAGAGATTATGGATATCTTTGAATGTATCCGTATGAACAGCAAGAAGATTCAGGCAAGAAAGTTATTCGATTACAATATTGTAATGATCGGATTTATGGGAGCTGGAAAATCAACAGTGGCAGAGTATTTAAGTACCATGTTTGCTATGGAAGTTGTAGAGATGGATCAGGAAATTGTGAAAGAGGAAGGAATGAGTATTCCGGACATTTTTGCAACTTATGGCGAAGAATATTTCCGTAACTGTGAGACAGAACTCCTGAAGAAAATGCAGAGCCGCAAAAATGTACTCATTTCCTGCGGAGGCGGAGTTGTACTTCGAGAATGCAATGTAGAACAGATGAAGAAGAATGGAAGAGTCGTTCTTTTGACTGCCAGTCCGGAGGAAGTTTATGAGCGCGTGAAAGATTCTGACGACAGACCGGTTCTCGCAGGACGAAAGAATGTAAAAGGTATTGCAGAATTGATGGAGGCACGTCGTGAAAAATATGAGGCAGCAGCCGATATTATTGTCAATACGGATCACAAGACTGTTCTTCAGGTGTGTGAAGAGTTAGTACAGAGACTGACAGAAATGGATGGAGAGTAATGTTTGACAGATTTTTCCCGGATAGATATGTGGCTTCCACATATGTGATTGATTTTGAAAAATTATATGAAGAAGGATATCGTGGCCTGATCTTTGATATTGACAATACACTTGTACCGCATGGAGCACCGGCTGATGCGAGGGCAATCGCACTCTTTGACAGATTAAAAAAGATTGGATTTAAATGTTGTCTCATTTCCAATAATCAGGAGCCGCGTGTAAAGATGTTCAATGAGCCGATTCAAGTAGATTATGTGTACAATGCGCACAAGCCATCAACAAAGAATTACCGGAAGGCTATGGAGATTATGGGGACTGATGAGACAAACAGTGTGTTTATCGGAGATCAGTTATTTACGGATGTCTGGGGCGCAAAAAGAACGGGGATTTCCAATATTCTTGTGAAACCGATTCACCCAAAAGAAGAGATTCAGATTGTGCTGAAGAGATATTTGGAGAAGATTGTGTTGTATTTTTATGCAAGAAGTAAGAAACAGGCGAAAAAATAGTTGAAAAAAGGCACAATCTATTATAAAATGGTAAAAGTGAAAACGTATAAAGTGCCATTCGGGTGCGATTAAGGAGGATATATACAATGGCTGATGCTTATATTGAAAAAGGTACGACGTATGAGATCGACGGAAAGGTATATGAATGTCTGGAATTCTTACATGTAAAACCAGGTAAAGGTTCTGCTTTCGTCCGTACAAAACTGAAAGATGTTATCAACGGTGGTGTTGTTGAGAGAACATTTAACCCATCTAAAGATGTATTAAAGAAAGCATTTATCGAGAGAAAGACAATGCAGTATTCCTATGTTGACGGAAACCTGTATTACTTCATGGACAACGAGACATTCGAGCAGATTCCGGTTGATTCTGAGGATGTTGGAGATAGCCTGAAGTTCGTAAAAGAAGGAACAGACGTAACTCTGAAATCATATCAGGGTAAAGTATTTGCAATTGACCCACCGACAACTGTTGAGCTTCTGATCACAGAGTCTGAGCCGGGCGTAAAAGGTAACACAGCAACAGGTGCTACAAAACCGGCTATCGTTGAGACTGGTGCGCAGGTTATGGTTCCTCTGTTCGTTAATGAGGGAGAGGTCATCAAGATTGATACACGTTCCGGCGAGTATCTTTCAAGAGCATAAGCTTAAGGAAAACATAAGAAAAACAAACGACAAAAGCCTTGCATTTTTTGCAGGGCTTTTTTATAATTCTAATACCATAATATTTGAAACACAGAAACTGCTGCTGTCTGAGGAAAGGAGATATATGGATTATAAGCAGTTTTTAGAGACAGTAGAGAAAAAAGTAAGAGAGAACATGGGGGCACACATCAGAGTCAGCACACGTACCGTGAAGAAGAATAACGGAACCGAGCGGAGCGGGCTTCTGATTGAGGATGACAGTACGAATATTTCACCGACCATCTATCTGGAAGAATATTATCAACAGTTCCTTAGCGGCAAAGGAGTTGATAAGATTGCAAAAGAAGTGGCCGATTTGTATGAGGATTTGAAAGTTGACCGGCCGTGGGATGAGCAGAAGCTTGGAGAATACGATAAAATCAAGGAAAAAGTGATTTATCGTCTGATTGGTCGTGAGGCAAATGAAGAACTCCTTCAGGAAGTGCCATATGTGCCATATCTTGATCTGGCAATTATCTTTTGTGTACTTTTTGAAGCAGGAGATTATGGCATGGCGACAATGATGATCCGTAACCGGCATCTGAAACTGTGGCATGTGACAAAAGAGGATATTTATCATCAGGCAAGATATAATACATGGCATGAACTTCCGGGAGAATTTCTGACTATGAGTGATCTGATTGCGGAACTTACAGGAATAAAGGAGAAATGTCCGGAAGAACCTATGTATGTATTGACGAATCAGATCCGCAATTATGGAGCATCAGCAATTCTGTATCCAGACAGACTTGCGGGTATCAGTTTATGTCTTAAAGAGAATTTCTATGTGGTTCCAAGTAGTGTCCATGAGATGATCATAGTGCCGGAGAGTGTTTCGCCGGGACGGAGAATGCTGACAGAGATGTTAAGAGAAGTCAATGAGACACAGGTACCGGACGAAGATATTTTGTCAGATCATGTTTATTATTATGACAGAAAAGAACGAAGATTGCGATTATAAGAAAAGTGAAGAGCAGTCAATGCAAGTAGCGAAAGATAATCTATGATATAGAAGAGTATTATGATTGGTGTATGGGAGCGCCAGCGGTCAGGAATGCCGAAGGCGCTCTTGCTATAATGTTATAATGATTCGAATTGTGTAGAAAATTATCTCATGTATTTACTTTACTTTGTGAGATAAATGTGTTACTATTACAAAGTCAAATTGACCAGGCACCCGTAGCTCAGGGGATAGAGCACCGCCCTCCGGAGGCGGGAGCGGCGGTTCGAATCCGCCCGGGTGTGTATGAATAACGAGTACTGATGTGTGGAGGAGATCTATGAAGAGAAGGTGGATTGTCCTCCTGCTTCTTTTTATGACGATAGGAGCAGCGGGGTATGGATTTACCAGAGAAGAAGCACAGAAGGTACAAAAGACAAGTTCGTTGAAGATACAGGCTGTTTATCTAGAATGTGAATCAGAAGAGGCAAATCCGCTTTTGGAAGATGCAGTTTTGGAAGTGAATCGGGCAGTAGAAGAACACTTTGCGAAGATGCAGGAAGAGACAGGCTATGTAGAAGCTTATCATAATCTGCATGTGTATACAAAGGAAGGAAAAGATGCGGATACATATGTGACATTTGTGACATACGATATGAAAATCCGAGGGATTTATACAGAAGTACCAGGACTTGCAACATTTTATGCAAAAAAAGAAAAGGACAAGATGCAGGTAATCTCAGATCCAAAAGAGAGTGACGTACAGAGATACATTGCAAGACTTACGAAACACCAGGATGTTCAGAATCTGTTCCGGAAAGTGAATGAGGAGTATAATGGAGCACTTCAGTCCGATGCACTTTTGCGGGAGGCGTTGAGCGAATTGCAGAATGCATATGGAAGTACGGAAGATAACGGTTAAATATTTTAGAAATAGAGAAGTATGCTGTCAGAAGCATGCTTCTTTTTTAAATTTATAGATTTGACAAGATTTCATCACAATTCGAACACATTTAAACGATACAATCTATTACAGAAATGAAGGAAAGGAGATTATTGATATGGAAAATCAATATACTTATTATAAACCAGAACCTGATGACATGAATGGTATGAACGAGGAAACGCCAAAGCCAAAAAAGAACCGAAAGGTGCCAAAACCAGTGAAACTTGTATGCGCCGGAGTTGCATTTGGTCTTGTGGCAAGTGTAACATTCCAGACAGGAAATTATGTGGGAACAAAAGTGTTCGGCACAACAACTACAAACGGTAAGACTGCCAAGACAGCACAGACAGTGGATGGTGCGAAACTAACAACATCATCAAGCAGTACAGGAACTTCCGATATTGCAACGATTGCAAAGAATGCAATGCCATCTATCGTATCTATTACGAATATGAGCGTTCAGGAAGTACAGAGTTTCTTCGGAGGAACACAGCAACAGGAGAGTACAAGTGTCGGATCTGGTATTATTATCGGCCAGACAGATAGCGAACTTCTGATCCTTACAAATAATCATGTAGTGGAAGGCAATGAAAAGCTTACAGTTTCTTTTGTAGATAATGAAAGTGTTGAGGCCAATGTAAAAGGAACTGATTCCACAAAAGATCTTGCAGTTGTGGCTGTCAAGATCAGCGATGTGAAAGATTCTACTATGGATGAGATCGCAGTTGCGACAATGGGAGATTCCAGTAAGCTTGAGGTAGGTGAACAGGTCGTCGCAATCGGTAATGCACTTGGTTATGGACAGTCTGTAACATCAGGTATCGTATCTGCAACGGAGCGGACACTGGACGGTTATGAAGGAGGTACTCTGATTCAGACAGATGCAGCAATCAACCCTGGTAACAGTGGCGGAGCACTTTTGAACTCTAACGGTGAAGTTATTGGAATTAATACCGCAAAAGTTGCAACAGATAGTGTAGAAGGTATGGGCTATGCTATTCCAATTTCTGATGCAAGCGATACGATCCAGAATTTGATGAATCAGGAGACAAAGACAAAAGTGTCTGAGGCAGAACAAGGATATCTTGGAATCCAGGGTGTAGATGTCTCGGATGAAAGTGCCAAGATGTATAATATGCCTACTGGAGTTTATATTTCCGATGTTGTAAAGAATGGTGGAGCCCAGCAGGCAGGTCTGACAAAAGGCAGTGTTATTACAGGACTTGAGGGAACCACAATCAGCGATATGAATTCACTGAAAGAACAGCTTCAGTATTATCGTGTGGGTGATAAAGTCAAGGTAACAGTACAGGTTCCTGGAAATAATGGCGAATATACTGAAAAAACTGTCGAAGTAACACTTGGAAGTAAATCATAAAAATGATATAATTGTCCCCATAGGAGGGACAGGACTATGTATACATTTGATGAAATTGAAAAGACAGACAGCGAAATAGCAGATGCGATCAAGGCAGAGATGGAAAGACAGAACTCACACATCGAGCTGATCGCATCTGAAAACTGGGTAAGTAAAGCAGTCATGGCGGCTATGGGAAGTCCGCTGACGAACAAATATGCAGAGGGGTATCCGGGAAAGAGATATTATGGCGGCTGCCAGTGTGTAGATGTTGTAGAGAATCTTGCCAGAGACAGAGCGAAAGAGTTATTTGGCTGTGAGTATGCAAATGTTCAGCCACATTCAGGAGCACAGGCAAACCTGGCAGTATTTTTTGCAATGCTGGAGCCGGGAGATAAAGTAATGGGAATGAATCTGGATCATGGCGGACATCTGACACATGGCTCACCGGTCAATATTTCCGGAAAATATTTTAATATTGTGTCCTATGGTGTCAATGAAGAAGGCGTGATCGATTATGATAATGTAAGAGAGATTGCTTTGAGAGAAAGACCGAAGTTAATTGTCGCAGGAGCAAGTGCTTACGCGAGAACAATTGATTTTAAAAAATTCCGTGAGATTGCAGACGAAGCAGGCGCATATCTGATGGTAGATATGGCTCATATTGCAGGTCTTGTTGCAGCAGGACTGCATCCAAGCCCGATTCCATATGCTCATGTGACAACGACAACGACTCACAAGACTCTTCGTGGACCAAGAGGAGGTATGATCCTGTGTAACCAGGAGGCAGCAGATAAGTTCAACTTTAACAAAGCTGTATTCCCGGGAATACAAGGCGGACCATTGGAACATGTTATTGCTGGAAAAGCAGTATGCTTCAAAGAGGCATTACAGCCAGAGTTTAAAGAATATCAACAGCAGATTCTGAAAAACGCACAGGCACTCTGCAAAGGATTACAGTCCCGTGGCGTGAAAATCATTTCCGGAGGAACAGACAATCATCTGATGCTTGTAGATCTTCGCGATGAAGAGGTGACGGGAAAAGAGCTGGAGCGTCGTCTTGATGAAGCTCATATTACCTGCAACAAGAATACAATTCCGAACGATCCACGTTCACCATTTGTTACAAGTGGTGTAAGACTCGGAACACCAGCCGTTACAACAAGAGGCATGGTAGAAGAGGATATGGATGTGATTGCGGAAGGTATTGCACTTGTGATTAAGAGTGAGGATAATATTGAAAAAGTACGCGAGATGGTAAAAGGTCTGACTGACAAATATCCATTGATCTAAGAGATAGATAACAGGAGGTATTGATGATGAAGTGTCCAACATGTGGCGGACCATTGAAACCAAGCAAAAAAGATCCGGATTATCTGCTTTGCTATACATGTAAGAAAAAATTTAAAGTTCCACAGCATCAGGCGAAAGATGTGGCTCCGAAAACAGAGCGTATGTCTGCGAAGAAAGAGGCTGGTAGAAGAGATAGTGCGAAAAAAGATAGCGCAAGAAAAGAGAATGTAAAGAAGGAACGTTCTGTAAGAGAACAGAAGTATTCCAATATTCCGCCAAAGGAAGTACGTGATAAGCGGGAACGCGAGATGAAAAAAGCGTATGATGACATGCTTTCTGTTGAGGAAGAGAAGGTGTCTAAAGCACCGATTATTATTCTTGCGATTGCAATTATCGTAGTGGCAGCAGTTATTGTGTATATGTTATTAAAGTAAGATGTAAAAGCTGAAAATTTTCTTTAGGAGCCTTTCCTGAATTTTTTACAGAAACTGAGATTAATATTTTGTTATAGAAACTGAGAGTGTGGATGATCCACACTCTCATTATTATTTTGCAGGAGACTGCGTATACTTTCGGAAGGTATCGTTGGACATTTTTGGCTAATTGAATTAAGAATTAAGATTTAAGATCAAATTCAGGATTAATTGCATAGAAGTTCTTACTATCCAAGTGATCCTGGATGATTCGGAGACTTTCGCCAAATCTTTGGTAATGTACGATTTCACGTTCTCTGAGAAAACGAATCGGATCGCAGACTTCAGGATCTTTTACAAGCCGTAAAATATTGTCATAAGTCGTTCGTGCTTTTTGCTCTGCTGCAAGGTCTTCATGTAGATCTGTGATAGGATCACCTTTTGACTGAAATGTTGTTGCGCTCCAAGGTGTGCCGCTGGCTGCCTGAGGCCAAAGTGCTAACGTGTGGTCAACATAATATTGGTCGAATCCAGATTCCTTTAATTGTTCAGGTGTCAGGTCGCGGGTAAGCTGGTGCACAATGGCGCAAATCATCTCGAGATGGGCAAGTTCCTCAGTACCGATATCTGTCAGTATTCCTGTTACTTCCTTATATGGCATCGTGTATCGTTGAGAGAGATATCTCATAGATGCGCCTAATTCTCCATCAGGTCCACCATATTGCGTCAGTATAATCTGTGCGATTTTTGGGTTTGTTTTTGTGATTTTCACCGGATACTGTAATCTTTTTTCATAATTCCACATAGACTAGCACCCTCCTTCCTGCCATGGCCACGGTGTATCAATCCATTTCCACTTATCAGCAGGAGTACACATGGTATCCAGTGTCAATGGACCATAATACTTTGCATATTCCTGAAGTGCCTGCATTCTTTGATTTTTAAATTCCTCGTAAAATTCTAAGGCTTCTGTGTTACATGGGTGAGTGTCCAGAAACAATTTTGTATCATCGCATACAAAACTCACAGTGTTGATCCAGTCCAGAAGCTCTGCTTTGCAAGGTCTGTTATCTGCCATTTTGACAACCTCCTATTCCACGGAAAGGTTTATCCAGATCCTGAAAAATAGTTCCTCTTCGTAATCCTTTTTCAGCCTCATAAATATTTCGCCATTTCGTCCATGGTACATAGGCCATAGTCACAGGCATTTGATCTAATGCTATACCTGCACATAATTCTCGACTGGAATCTGGCTGTCTCATACAGCCTCTGGAATTTCCTGATGAGCGATAACGGTAATTTTGCATTTTCCATATTCCTTTCATAACTGATTGCACTATCATATTATGTTTCAATCTGAAAAACTGTGAATTTACTGTACTCATGAATTATCTGTTGTTTTTGAAAGCGTGTCCCGTTATAATAGAAACGATTGGAGAGTATAAAAAATGACAGAAAGAAAAAAGAAAAAAAGAAATACAAGGAATGTTAAGAGTGCAGACCAGTATTTTGACTACAGTATGTTGGCTGTTCTGATTTTTTTGATTTGTTTTGGATTGGTAATGCTATTTAGTACCAGTTCTTATAGTGCCCTGATAAAACAAGGGGACAGTATGTTCTATTTAAAGCGCCAGTTGATTTTCTGTGTGGTTGGTTTTTTTGGAATGATAATCGTATCAACAATAGATTATCATTACTATATTAAATTGGCGAAACCGTTGTATTGGTTTTCAATCTTTCTGATGGCGTTAGTTAAGACGCCGCTCGGAAAGACGGTCAATGGAGCGAGAAGGTGGTTGAGACTTCCGGGAAATCAGCAGTTCCAGCCGGCAGAGGTTGCAAAAATCGCAGTAATTTTGTTTATACCGGTAGTGATTATTGAACTTGGTAAAGAGGCAAAGACCCTGAATGGTATTTTGAAGACACTGGCTTGGGGTGGATTCAATGCTGCGTGCGTATATATTCTTACAGATAACCTAAGTACAGGTATGATTGTACTTGGAATTACATGTATTCTTATTTTTGTTATGCACCCAAAGACGAAACCGTTTCTGATGCTTGTTGGAGCCGGTGTGGTAGTGGCCTCAGCTGGAGTGTTTGTTTTGTCGAAGACTCTGGAGACAAGTACAAGCTTCCGACTTCGCCGTGTCATTGCATGGCTGCACCCGGAAAAATATGCTTCAGACGGAAGTTATCAGACTTTGCAGGGACTGTACGCAATCGGTTCTGGCGGATTCTTTGGAAAAGGGTTAGGAAACAGTGCTCAGAAAATGATCATTCCAGAGGTGCAAAATGACATGATTTTGTCAGCAATCTGTGAGGAACTGGGAGTGTTTGGTGTTATTATGATCCTTGTGATTTTTGGATTGCTTTTATACAGATTGTTGTTTATTGCCCAGAATGCGCCAGATGTGTATGGTTATATGATTGTAACTGGAATTTTTGCTCATATTGCACTTCAGGTCATATTAAATGTAGCGGTTGTGACTAATGTTATTCCCAATACGGGAATTACATTACCGTTTATCAGTTATGGAGGTACGTCGGTTCTCTTCCTGATGGCAGAAATGGGAATAGCTCTTGGAGTATCAAGAAAAATTAAAATATAAATATTTCTTTTCTTTCTATAATAAATGTGCTATATTACTAATGTAGTAATAGAAACTACATATAATAGAAATGAACACGTGTCTTTGAGATATAGATAAGATACTAAGTCGGGAGGCAAGTATGAGTTATAAAGTGATTGTGGATAGTTGTGGAGAATTAACGCCGGAGATGAAAGCTTCCGGTATTTTTGAGACAGCGTCATTGACAATAGAAGTAGGGGGACACCATATTGTAGATGATGAGACATTTGACCAGAAGCAGTTCTTGCAATACGTGGCAGAAGCAGCAGAATGTCCCAAGTCTTCTTGTCCATCACCGGAAAAATATATGGAAAAGTATGACTGTGATGTGGATCGGGTGTACGCAGTGACATTGTCAGCAGAACTGAGTGGTTCTTATAACAGCGCAGTTCTTGGCATGAATCTGTATCATGAGGAGCACGGCGAGAAGAATATCCATGTTTTTAATTCGTGTTCTGCATCGATTGGAGAGACGTTGATTGCGTTGAAGATTCGTGAATGCGAGGAGCAGGGTATGACATATGAACAGGTCATAGAGACGGTGGAAGCATACATCGAATCCCAGCATACATATTTTGTGCTGGAGACACTGGACACATTGAGAAAGAACGGGAGATTGACAGGAATTAAGGCGCTTGTTGCGACAGCTCTGAATATTAAGCCGGTCATGGGAGCTACTCCGGAAGGGACAATTTATCAGATCGGGCAGGGGCGTGGCATGAAAAAATCCCTTGGCAAGATGGCAGAAAGTGTGCTGGCTGAGCTGTCAGATCCGCAGAATAAGATACTTGCAATTTCCCATTGTAACTGCCCGGAACGTGCAGAAGCGTTTAAAGAGCTGTTGGTGAAACATGCAACATTTAAAGATGTGATTGTTTTGGATACGGCGGGGATCAGTAGTATGTATGCTAACGACGGCGGTATCATTGTAGTTGTGTAGGATTCGCAGGACTCAGGCTTTACAACTCAGGCTTTGATAGTAAAATCTGGTTGTACAAATGCGTGGGATGTGCTACAATATGAAAAGCGAACATAGACAAGGAGCATTTGAATTATGAGCCAGGCAAAAGTGGATAGATATAAAGAAGAAAAAGCAAACAGAAAGAAAGTCATGCGCAAGGAGAAGATTGCCAACAGACTTCGCAAGTGTGCGGTGGCAGTTGCAGCAGCAGCGCTTGTTGTGTGGATTGGATATTCTGCTTACAATATGTATGAGTCCAGCAGACCGGTGAAAGAAGCGGAAGTGAATTATCAGTCTGTAGATACATTTAATCAGGAGATTGCCACTGCAGCAACAACAGCTGAGTAACAGATAGAGGGTATACAGATAAGAAGTGAAATTGCATATTAGAAGATAAATCAGAGAACTGAAGAAATTCGGTTCTCTTTTTTTGTGCAAAACAGGAAAAAGTGCTTGAAATAGGTGGAAAAGTGTTTTACAATGGTTTCAAGTGGTAGAAAGTGGTGATGAGTGGTACAAAGTGGTGGAGATGTGGAGAAAATATCCGCCATGGGAGAGAAGGTGAGTTTCATGTTGAAAGGAGAGTACAGTCATAATATTGACGCAAAGGGAAGATTGATCATTCCTGCAAAGTTTCGTGACGATCTAGGGGAGAATTTCGTCATAACAAAAGGAATGGAAAATTGCCTTTATGTATATCCGGAAGATGAATGGAACGACTTCGAAAAGAAACTCAATGCATTACCAACCACTACAGATAAGAAAGCCCGCGCTTTTGCCTATTTCTTTCAGGGAAGCGCAGCAGACGGCGAACTTGATAAACAAGGTCGTACTCTGATTCCTTCTGTGCTCAGAACCTATGCAAAACTTGATAAGGAAGTTGTGTTTGTCGGTATGGGGAAGCGTGCCGAGATATGGGACAAGGCCAGATGGGATGAAAAGAATGCTGAAGTGGAGCTTAACATTGAAGAGATTGCATCGGATATGGAAGCAAGCGGGTTCAGTATCTAGAGGGAGAAGATATGGAATTCAAACACAAATCAGTATTACTAAATGAGACAATTGACGGACTGAACATTAAGCCGGACGGAATCTATGTAGATGGAACGCTCGGTGGAGGCGGACATGCATACGAAGTGTGCAGACGTCTCGGAGAAAAGGGGAGTATTGTAGGAATAGACCAGGACGCTGCAGCAATCGAGGCTGCAAGTGCCCGATTAAAAGACTTCGGGGAGAAGGTTACAATAGTCCGGAGCAACTATTGTGATATGAAGTCAAAGCTCCATGAACTGGGAATTGACAAAGTAGATGGGATCGTGCTTGATCTGGGCGTATCATCATATCAGCTTGATACGGCAGAACGGGGATTCTCCTATCGGGAAGATGCACCTCTGGATATGAGAATGGATACACGTCAGAAGATGACGGCCAGAGACATCGTCAATGACTACACAGAAGCAGATCTTTACCGAGTGATTCGCGATTACGGGGAGGACAAGTTCGCGAAGAACATAGCCAAGCACATTGTGCAGGCTCGCGCGGTGAAGCCTGTAGAGACGACAGCGGAATTGTCGGAGATTATCCGTGCATCAATTCCCATGAAGTTTCAGAAAAAGTCTGGACATCCTGCAAAGAGGACGTTTCAGGCAATACGCATCGAGTTGAACAGAGAACTTGATGTGTTACGCGATTCGCTGGACGATATGATCGATCTGCTGAATCCGGGCGGGAGATTATGCATTATTACATTTCATTCGTTGGAGGACCGTATTGTGAAGAGTGCGTTCCGAAAGAATGAAAATCCATGTACCTGTCCACCGGACTTTCCGGTTTGCGTATGTGGGAAAAAATCAAAAGGGAGTATTATAACAAAGAAGCCGATTCTGCCAAGTGAAGAGGAACTTGAGTACAACAGCAGATCTAAGAGTGCGAAGCTTCGTATTTTTGAACATTGCTAAAGTCGGCGGATAGATAATTGAGGTGAGTATTATGGCAGCGGGAAGAACCGTGCATACACAAAAGAATAGAGTGAACAGACAGGGACAGTATGTGTATGGCAATGTTGTGACAAAGCCGTCATATGAGCCACAGAGACGAACGAGTGCTCCAAAGAGAAAGAAGAATGTAAGCAGACGGGTCAGCCAAAATCGAAAAAAGGCTCTGGCTATGAACCGTGCTTATGTAACATTTCTTGCGGTGGCAGCAATATTTGCACTGATCCTGTGCGTGAATTATGTGCAGATGCAGTCAAGAATTACAAGTCATTCAAAAGAAGTAAGTTCCTTGCAGAAGGAGCTTGCAGATTTGAAGGAGCAGAACAATACGAAGTATAATTCAGTGATGGATTCTGTAAATTTAGATGAAATCCGAGAGAAAGCTATGAATGAACTTGGTATGGTATATGCGACTTCTGATCAGGTGATTGAATATGAAAGCCCTTCTGGAGATTATGTGAAGCAATACGAAGGAATTCCGGAGGATGGAGTACTTGCCCAGTCTGATAAGAATGCGAAATAGGTGATAGAATGGCAAGAAGACCAAGAAAAAACAAATTTCGAAAAAAATTTACAAAACTTATGCAAAAAAAGCTAGTATTACTCTTCGCGGGGATTGTACTGGCTTTTGCTTTATTGGTAGGAAGAATTACTTATATCAATGCTTTTAACGGGGATAAATATTCTAAAATCGTGCTGGATCAGCAACAGTATCAGAGTAGAACGATTCCATTTAAACGAGGTGATATTGTAGACCGGAATGGCACGAAGCTTGCAACAAGCCAGCGAGTATACAATGTGATTCTGGATGCAAAGGTCATGAACAGTGATGAAAAATATGTTGACCCGACAATTCAGGTGTTGGCAGACTGTTTTGGACTTGATAAAAGTGACGTGGAAGATCAAGTGGAGGAGAATCCGAACAGCCGTTATCTGATTATGAAAAAGGGTGTCAGTTATGAAAAAGCTCAGGAGTTCGAAAAGATAGATGAGGATGATGAGAATTATCCGAATGTCAATGGAATCTGGCTGGAAGAGGATTATGTGAGAACATATCCGTATAATACACTGGCCAGTGATGTGATTGGCTTTACCGTGTCTGGAAATGTGGGAAGTAATGGAATCGAGGCTTCTTATAATTCCATTTTAAATGGTACAGATGGCAGAGAATATGGATATCTGAGCGAAGATTCATCTTATGAAAAGACAGTGAAGGAAGCCCAGAACGGAGATACGGTTGTGTCAACAATTGATCTTCAGGTACAGAGTGTAGTGGAAAAATATATTACACAGTTCAACGAGGAGAACCGTTCCGGTACGACACTTGGAAGTAAGAACACGGCAGTTATGGTTATGAATCCGCAAAATGGAGAGATTCTTGCGGAGGCATCTTATCCGAATTATGATCTCAACAATCCACGTGATCTGACAAAACTACACACAGAAGAAGAACTGGCAGCACTGTCTGATGAGGAGAAAGTCAAAGAACTGAATTCACTTTGGAATAATTTCTGCATCAGCAGTGGATATGAGCCAGGTTCCACATTTAAACCGTTTACCATATCGGAAGGTCTGGATCTTGGAGTGCTGACCGGAGATGAAAGTTATGTCTGCAATGGTGTTCTTCACGTAGGAGACCATGATATTCACTGTAGTAACCGTGATGGACATGGAACACAGTCATTAAAAGTAGCTTTGGAAAATTCCTGTAATGTTGCACTGATGCAGATCGGTTCAGCAATAGGAAAAGAGCAGTTTGTAAGATATCAGCAGTTGTTTGGATTTGGACAGTCTACTGGAATTGATCTTCCGGGAGAAGCAGCAGGACTTTTATACTCACTAGAGGATATGGATTCCTCTACGCTGGCTACCAACGCGTTTGGACAGAACTTTAATGTTACAATGACTCAGCTTGCAGCATCGTTTTGTTCACTGATCAACGGCGGAAATTACTATGAGCCACATGTGGTAAAGCAGATTCAAGATGAAAATGGAAATGTGACGGAAAATAAAGATCCGGTTCTTGTAAGACATACCATTTCTAAGGAGACGAGTGATATTATCAAAGATTATATGCTTGGAGTTGTGGAAGAAGGAACAGCTAAGACTGCGGCAGTAGAAGGTTATGACGTTGGAGGTAAGACTGGAACTGCGGAAAAACTGCCAAGAGGAAATGGAAAGTATCTAGTCTCTTTTATTGGATATGCACCACAGGAAAATCCACAGGTCATGGTCTACGTTGTGATTGACGAGCCAAATGTGGATAATCAGGCAAACAGTAAACTGGCAACGACAATGGCATCTCAGATTATGACAGAGATATTGCCGTATCTCGGAGTAGAAAAATCTGCAGATGCTAAGGCAGCAGATGCAAAATCATCTGATAGCAGTGCGAGCAGTGACAGCAGTGGTGATACACCAGATGACATGGCAACAGAGTCCGGTGACGGAGAATAGATATATTTGAAAATTAACAGGAAAAATTAAATATGAAAATGAATAACCTCGGAAGTGTCCTAATAAATTGATAAAAACAGCGCTTCTGAGGTTTTTTTGTATTGAGAAATAAAACATATAATAAAAGGAAAATTATGATTGTGTTTTTAGCGGCACTTTTGATGATTTTGGGTCTGATAGGACGAATGGTCTATCTGATGGTTTTTGATGCGGAGTATTATCAGAAAAAGGCGGAAGATCTTCACGAGCGGGAACGAAAGATTAAGGCAGCCAGAGGAGAAATTATCGATACGAATGGTACAGTGCTGGCAACAAACCGGACGGTGTGTACAATTTCGGTCATACATAGCCAGATTAAGGAACCAGAGGTGGTGATAAAAAAACTGAGCAAATGTCTGGGCATGGAGGAAGCGGAAGTTAGAAAGCGGGTGGAGAAGGTGTCTTCCATGGAACGGATTAAGACGAATGTTGATAAGGAGACAGGGGATAAGATACGGGAAATGGAACTTGCCGGAGTGAAAGTGGATGAAGATTTTAAACGGTACTATCCGTATAATGAGCTTGCTTCGAAGGTGATTGGATTTACCGGTGGTGATAATCAGGGAATCATCGGACTGGAAGTGAGATACGAAGATTACCTAAAGGGGAGTAACGGCAGGATTCTGACAACGACAGATGCAAGAGGTATTGAACTGGAGGGTGTAGCTGAAGACCGGGTAGAACCGGTGGCAGGCAAGACACTTCAAATCAGTATGGACTATAATATTCAGATGTACGCCCAACAGATGGCAGAAAAAGTCATGGAAGAAAAACAGGCGGATAAGGTTGCGATTCTTCTTATGAATCCACAAAACGGAGAAATCCTTGCCATGGTAAATGTACCGGAATTTGATCTGAACGAACCATTTACGTTGAATCAGGATCAGGAAATTTCAGAAAAATCAAAAGAAGCTTTGAATCAGATGTGGAGAAATGGATGCATCAATGATACATATGAGCCGGGTTCCACTTTTAAAATTATTACAGCGTCAGCCTGTCTGGAAGAAAGGGTGGTATCTCTTTCAGATACATTTTCCTGTCCGGGCTACCGGATCGTGGAAGACCGGAAAATCCGGTGTCACAAAGTAGGGGGACATGGAGCTGAAACATTTGTACAAGGGATACAGAATTCCTGTAATCCGGTATTTATTGACATTGGACTGAGATTGGGAACAGGACGATTCTGTGATTATTTTGAACAGTTCGGGCTTCTTGGGAAGACGGGAGTAGATCTTCCGGGGGAAGCAGCAACGATTATGCATAAGGAAGAAAATATTGGTCAGGTGGAGCTTGCGACCATGAGTTTCGGTCAGTCCTTTCAAGTGACACCGATTCAGATGGCAGCGACCGTGAGTGCTCTGGTCAATGGGGGAAAGCGCGTGACACCACATTTTGGAGTCCGGATACTGGACAAAGATAAAGAGACAGTACGGGAATTAAAATATGACGATGGAAAGCAAATCGTGTCGGAAGAAACTTCCAGGACAATGCAGGCATTGCTGGAAAGTGTTGTGTCAGAGGGATCCGGGAAAAATGCAAAGATCGAAGGATACCATATTGGTGGAAAGACAGCTACGTCTCAGACACTTCCAAGAAGTGCGAATAAGTATATTTCTTCTTTTATAGGGTTTGCACCGGCTGCCAATCCGCAGATTCTCGGCATGTGTGTCATTTATAACCCACAGGGTGTATACTACGGGGGGACCATCGCAGCTCCGGTGATCCGGGATATATTTGACAACATATTCCCGTATCTTGGCATTGAAAAAGACGTCGAAATGCAGTATACTAACTAAAGCAAAATGAACAAAAGAAATGAAGAGGTGTGTTATGGATTATACGATATTTTTACCGGTGATTATTGCATTTGCACTGAGTGCGGTTATGGGGCCTTTGATCATTCCGGTGCTGAGAAGACTGAAAATGGATCAGACAGAACGCGAGGATGGTGTGAAGTCTCATTTGAAAAAAGCAGGAACTCCGACTATGGGAGGAGTTATGATCCTGCTTAGTGTTGTGATCACATCCGTATTTTATATTAAAGACTATCCGAAGATTATCCCAATCTTGTTTCTGACACTTGGATTCGGTCTGATTGGATTTTTAGACGATTATCTGAAAGTTGTTATGAAACGTTCTGATGGTTTATATCCAAAGCAGAAAATGGCACTTCAGATTGTAGTGACAGCAATTTTTGCGTTTTATATGGTAAAGTACAGTGGAGTTTCTCTTGCAATGCTGATTCCGTTCTCTGGTGGAAAGTATCTGGATATCGGCTGGCTTGCGATTCCTTTGATGTTCTTTGTCGTGATTGGTACTGTTAACGGAACAAATTTTACAGATGGTCTGGATGGTCTTGCTTCAAGCGTGACTGTTCTGGTAGCAACATTTTTTACAGTTGTTGCAGTTGGAACAAAGAGTGGAATTGAGCCGATTACATGTGCAGTTGTAGGTGCATTGCTTGGGTTTTTATTGTTTAATGTGTATCCGGCAAGTGTGTTTATGGGAGATACAGGATCTCTGGCACTGGGCGGTTTTGTTGCGTCCGCAGCTTATATGCTCCAGATGCCGATTTTTATTGTGATTGTCGGACTCATTTATCTGGTAGAAGTATTATCTGTTATGATTCAGGTAACTTATTTTAAAAAGACAGGTGGAAAGAGATTTTTCAAAATGGCTCCGATTCATCATCATTTTGAATTATGTGGCTGGTCAGAAACAAGAGTCGTCGCTGTATTTTCCATTATTACAGCACTTCTGTGCCTGATCGCACTGATGGCCATGTAATGATGCCAAATCTCAAAAGTCCGAAGCACGAAGCCGAGGCATTACGTGAAGTAGAGAGAAAATATGAAAATACCGAATCGCGAGATTGGGTATGAATGCAGGAGGAAGATAAAATGGTAGTAGCAGGAAAGAAAGTGCTGGTATTCGGTTCTGGAATCAGTGGAATCGGGGCAGTGAAATTACTGGAAGAGAATGGAGCGGATGTGGTGCTCTATGACGGAAATGAAAAACTGACTGAAGCAGACGTGCGCGCAAAGCTTCAGGAAGGAAGCAAAGCCCGGATCATAATCGGTGCTTTTCCAGAGGAACTTCCAAATACGCTGGATCTGGTGATCTTAAGTCCGGGTGTACCGACAGATCTTCCGATTATTTTAAAGATGAAAGAAAAAGAGATTCCGGTTATCGGAGAAGTGGAACTTGCATATACATTTGGTAAGGGAGACGTACTTGCAATTACCGGAACGAATGGCAAGACGACAACAACAACACTTCTCGGTGAGATCATGAAGGCTTACCAGGATGATGTGTTCGTAGTTGGAAATATCGGGAATCCCTATACTATTGCAGCAGATCTTATGACAGAGCATTCCATTGCCGTGGCAGAGATGAGTAGTTTTCAGCTAGAGAGTATCGTGTCATTCCGCCCAAATGTAAGTGCGATTCTGAATTATACACCGGATCATTTGAACCGGCATCATACGATGGAAGCTTATATTGCTGCTAAGGAGAATATTGCAAGAAATCAGACAGAAGACGATTATTGTGTTCTGAACTATGAAGAGCCGGTTATGCGTAAATTCGCAGAGACATTAAAGTGTCATGTTCTGTTCTTCAGCAGTCAGCATAAGCTGGAAAAAGGTATTTATCTGGATAACGATAAAATTATTTACAAGAATCCGGATGAAGTCGAAGTCTGCCATGTTGACGAACTTCAGATTTTAGGAACGCACAATTATGAAAATGTTATGGCAGCTGTATGCATGGCAGCTGTTTATGGCGTTCCGATGGAGACAATCAGGAAGGCAATTCTTGCATTTAAAGGAGTCGCACATCGTATAGAATATGTGGCTGAGAAAAACGGAGTTGTTTATTACAATGATTCTAAAGGAACGAATCCGGATGCCGCAATTAAGGCAATCCAGGCAATGCGCCGGCCGACAATCCTGTTAGGCGGGGGATACGACAAGGATTCCGAGTATACAGAGTGGATTAACAGTTTTGATGGAAAAGTCAAGAAACTGATCCTGATGGGTGCGACAAAAGAAAAGATTGCGAGAGACTGTGAAAAATGTGATTTTCATGATTATGTGTATGTGGACACATTTGAAGAAGCTATGAATCTTGCAGTGGAGATGGCAGAGCCGGGAGATGCAGTGCTTCTGTCTCCGGCGTGTGCAAGCTGGGGCATGTTCCCGAATTATGAAGTACGTGGAGATAAATTTAAAGAGATTGTAAATTCCTTATAAGGAGTGCGAATGGATTGACACGTATGGCAGCAAGAGGCAGATACGATTATACGCTCCTGACAGTACTGGGAATTCTGGTGCTGTCAGGTCTTATCATTCTGTATAGTACAAGTGCGTATAATGGGGAAGTGAAATTCTGTGACAGTTCCTATTATCTGAAAAAGCAGGTATTTGCGACTTGTCTTGGTTTTCTGGCAATGTTTTTTACTGCACAGCTTGATTATCACAGATTGAAGAACATAGCGTGGCTTTGTTACCTTGTGGCGCTGCTTCTGTCGATTGCTGTCATATTTGTGGGCAGGGAGTATAATGGTTCCAAGCGCTGGCTTGCACTTGGTCCACTGTCATTTCAACCATCGGAATTTGCAAAGGTTGCGGTTATTTTATTTCTGGCTTCTTACGTCACACGCAATGTGAAAAAAATGTACCGTATGCGGACATTGATAAAAATCATGATAGTCGTGCTGCCGATAGTAGGATTGGTCGGAGCCAGTAACTTGAGCACAGCAATCATTATTCTGAGTATAGCAGTCGTCTTGATTTTTGTGGCGAGTCCAAAGTACGGGCAGTTTATTTTTCTGGGAGCGGCCGGGGCAGGATTTATGGGAATCTTTCTTGCTTTGGAGAGCTACCGGCTGGAACGGCTTGCAGTCTGGAAGAATCCGGAAGCTTATGAAAAGGGATATCAGACTCTGCAGGGATTGTATGCAATTGGGAGTGGAGGATTATTTGGAAGAGGGCTGGGACAGAGTATTCAAAAACTTGGCTTTGTACCGGAAGCCCAAAATGATATGATTTTTTCCATCATTTGTGAAGAACTTGGATTATTTGGCGCATGTTTTATTCTGATGCTTTTTCTGCTTCTGATCTGGCGTTTTTTTGTCATTGCAACGCAGGCAAAAGATCTGTTTGGAGCATTGATTGCTTCCGGGGCAATGGCACATATGATGATTCAGGTCATCTTAAATATTGCGGTCGTGACCAATACGATCCCCAATACTGGAATTACGTTGCCATTCATTAGTTATGGCGGAACTTCAGTTGTATTTTTACTGGTAGAAATGGGGCTTGTACTAAGCGTCTCGAAAAATGGAAGTTACTGTGAAGAGGAGATTACAGAATAAGGAGCAGGGGTGAATGAAAAGGGAAGAATACCTGGACGACTATCAAGATCATGCAGAAAGACGTCCGAAAAAGAAAAAAAAGAAGAAAAAACGAAAACATAGAGTTTATGCTTTTTTTGTATTGCTCTTTGCCTTTTTAATTCTTGTACTTGGAATTTTTATTTTGTTTCATGTCCAGAAAGTAGAAGTGAAGGGAAATGATTATTGTAGTACAGAAGAAATTGTAAAATCTGTTCAGAACGATAAATATTCGGTCAATGGGCTGTATGTGCTTGCAAAATATAAACTCGGTTATGGAAAACAGCCGGACTGTTTTGAAAGTATTAAGGTAAGTCTTAAAAATCCGTGGACGCTTAAGATTACAGTTCAGGAGAAGGAAAGAATCGGATATGTAATGGATTCAGATGGAAAGTATTACTATTTTGACCAGGATGGTATGGTCGTAGATGTAGAGGAAGCACCGGTAGATGGAATTCCGCTTGTAGACGGTATAGATCCGGACGAACTTAAGCTTTACCATAAATTGAAAAAGAAAAGTTCGATTATCTATCAGGAGATACTGGAAGCTACCAGAGAGATGAAAAAGTACGAGTTGTCTGTCACAAAGATTATGTGTCGTTCTGACAGAATTTATGTGTACATCGGGAATGTATGTGTGAGCCTTGGAAATGATGTCACTTCCGTGAAAGTTGCGCAGATTCCTAAGATTCTTGAAAAGCTGGAAGGAAAAGAAGGAACGCTTCATCTGGAAAATTTTTCTGATGAGAGTGACACAGCGACTTTTGATATTGGAGTTTTTCCGGAAGATGCAGGATAAAACAAAAAAAATTGAAAAAGTCATGAAATTCTATTGATATTTTGGACAAAAGTCTATATTATAGAAATATATATGGGTGTATAATGTATAATAAGGATAACAAAGGAGGAGAAACCCTTGCTAGAAATTAAAACCAACGAGTCAGAAGCAGCGGCTAAGATCATAGTTGTAGGAGTCGGCGGTGGCGGTAACAACGCTGTGAACCGAATGATCGACGAGCAGATTGCCGGTGTGGAATTTATTGCAATTAATACAGATAAACAGGCACTTCAGTTAAGTAAGGCTCCGACACTTTTACAGATCGGAGATAAGATCACCAAAGGTCTTGGTGCGGGAGCAAGACCGGAGATTGGTGAGAAAGCTGCAGAGGAAAGTTCCGAAGAGATTGCAGCAGCATTAAAAGGAGCAGACATGGTCTTCGTTACCTGTGGTATGGGTGGCGGAACAGGAACAGGAGCTACACCGGTTGTAGCACGTATTGCCAAGGAACAGGGTTCCCTGACAGTCGGAGTTGTAACAAAACCGTTCCGTTTTGAGTCCAAGACACGTATGAACAATGCTCTTGCAGGAATTGAAAAATTAAAAGAAAGTGTAGACACACTGATCGTCATTCCAAATGATAAGCTTCTTGAGGTTGTTGATAGACGTACAACTATGCCGGAAGCACTTAAGAAGGCTGATGAGGTGTTACAGCAGGGTATTCAGGGTATCACAGACCTGATCAATGTACCATCCTTGATCAACCTGGACTTTGCAGATGTTCAGACTGTTATGACAGACAAGGGAATCGCACATATCGGTATCGGTATGGGACGCGGTGACGATAAAGCGCTTGAGGCAGTAAAACAGGCAGTTGCCAGTCCTCTTCTGGAGACAACAATTGCCGGAGCTTCTCATGTTATCATCAATGTATCCGGAGATATCACTCTTATGGATGCATCAGATGCAGCTGAGTATGTTCAGGATCTTGCCGGAGAAGATGCGAATATTATCTTTGGTGCAATGTATGATGATTCCAAGGCTGATGAGGCTACAATCACAGTTATCGCAACAGGACTTCACAATGTAGGAGGTACAGCTTCCAAATTAAAATCCAGACTGGAGAGCCAGCGCCCGGCAGCAAATGTGGGGCATACGGCTACACATACAGGACATGCTTCTGCATATGACAGACAGCCGGTTCGCCAGCAGGCAGCTCCAAAGCTTGATATGAGTATGGGATCTGTGAACAGAACAGTGGAAGAGCCGGAAGTTCCTAGAAGAACAGTTGGAGGAACATCACCTTCCATGGAGACACCGAGAACTCCGACAAGTCGTGTAAAAGAGCAGTCTATCAAGATTCCGGATTTCTTTAAAAAATAGGAATTCATATTAGAATACAAGATTGAATGAATAAAAGAGTCAAAGAAACGAATAAGTTTCTTTGACTCTTTTTGTATATAATAGGAAATTGCATTTCCTATTATATACAAAAAGCCTCCGGCAGGATGCGCACTGCGGCGTACAATGATGATGTCGCAAACGATTGCCGCAGGCGCCAGAATATGCCAAGGCACATTCTTTATTCATCATTGTAAAAATACATCGACAAAAAATTCGTTCATTTGTGGTAAATACATGAATTATGTCATATAAAATTACATGGCGAAAAAACATGGAAAAAGAAAGGATAATGCGTAAAATCCTGTCGTAATAAACTGAATTGTTTCTTTCATTATCTGACAAAATCTACGTGTGGTCACACGTATAATAAAATCACTCAAAAGTACAAAATCGATTGCGTATACAAGAGGAAGAAGGTGGAACATGCACTATGAGCTGTACATAGATCTGTTTTTTCTTATTAATTTTCTGATGGATTATTTCCTGTTATTAATGGTAGGAAAGATGCTTAAGTGCCGGATCAGACGTCTGCGAATTATTGCGGGAGCAATGGTCGGTGCGTTTCTGACTTGCATATTTGTGGTATTTTTGCGAGGAAAGATATGGAGGCTTGTGTTGTTTCACGGAGTCATGAATATGTGTCTGTTGAAAACAGGACTTGGGATAAAAGAAAAGCGTACTCTGATAAAAGCATGGATATTGCTGTATGTCAGTGCATTTTTGCTGGGCGGAATACTGAATGTATTTCAGCCATACGTTCGTGGAGGTGCAGTGTTTTTAATACTTGCATTTGCAGGATATCATCTTTGTCTTGGAATATGGGATTTGCTGGCTTATTTTCATAAAAATATGGCTGGCTCCTGTAGAGCCAGGCTGTATCAAAACGGAAGAGAATGTGAGATTTATGCCATTATCGACACTGGAAACAGGTTGCGGGATTCGTTGACGGGAAGACCGGTTCATGTAATTACAGGAGAGATAGCCGAAAAACTTGGCTGCACAGATTTTTCAAGTAAACGTGTAATCACCTATCAGAGTATTGGAAAGGAAAATGGTACGATGCCGATCTTTATGCTGGATTGTTTGTGTTGTCAGTGTGAAAAGGAAGAAAAATGGGTGGAAAAACCACTTGTGGCAGTCAGTGAGAGACAGAAGCTTTCCAATGTATATGACATGATCTTGAATCCTGATGATTTATAGCAGGCAGAAGAATAAATCGGACATTGAAAAATGTATTTATAGTCATTGTCGAAGTAAATAGTGGATTTAATATGGAAAGACATCTGTGAAAATGGAAGCTATGAAATGACTGATAAGTAAATAAAAAAGTTAATTTGTAAATGGAGGAATAGATATGTTAATGAAAGCAGTTATGCCCAAAAAGTTTCAGTTAAACGTAATTCCGGATTTTCGGACATTTTTATTTCCGGACGGAGGAGAGATACACTATATCGGAGGGTCAGACATTTTGCCTGCACCGTTAGAAGCAGATGATGAGGCGAGAGCAATCGGTTATCTGGGAAGTGCACATGACGAAGAGGCGAGGAAACTTCTGATAGAACATAATTTGCGCCTGGTCGTTTATATAGCGAAAAAATTTGATAATACTGGTATCGGAGTGGAAGATCTTATTTCCATCGGAACAATTGGATTGATTAAGGCAATTAATACATTTAACCCGATGAAAAATATAAAACTTGCGACCTATGCTTCCCGCTGTATTGAAAACGAGATTTTAATGTATCTGCGACGTAATAATAAAACGAAACTGGAAGTGTCGATCGATGAGCCGTTGAATGTGGACTGGGATGGAAATGAACTCTTGCTGTCAGATATTCTGGGCACGGAGGAGGATACGATTTATAAGGATCTGGAGCAGGAGGCAGAGAGGAAGATTCTGATAAAAGCACTGAATCTGTTGTCAGCAAGAGAACGTTCCATCATACAGATGCGCTTTGGTATCGGAACTGTGGACGGGGAGGAAAAGACGCAAAAAGAGGTGGCAGATCTGCTGGGGATTTCCCAGTCCTACATATCCAGACTTGAGAAAAAAATTATGGTGCGCCTGAGAAAAGAAATGGTGAAGTATTCCTGAAAAAGTGGTAGAATGAAAATAAAAAGGGGATACGTGTATGAAGCTTACTTTTATAGGAGCGGACCACGAAGTGACAGGCAGCTGCCACCTTGTTGAGGCCTGCGGAAAGAACATTCTGGTAGACTGCGGTATGGAGCAGGGGCCAGATCTTTACGAGAACCAGGAAATCCCGGTTGCATCGGGAGATATAGATTATATTCTCCTGACGCATGCACATATCGATCACTCCGGAAAGATTCCGATGCTCTGCAAACAGGGATTTCATGGAGAAATCGTAACAACATTTGCCACATCAGATCTGTGTAATATCATGCTGCGTGACAGTGCCCATATTCAAGAGTTTGAGGCGGAATGGCGGAATCGTAAAGCAAGGCGAAGCGGCGGACCGGAATATGAGCCGCTCTATACAATGGCGGATGCCGATGCAGCGATCAAATTGCTGGCACCGTGTGATTATGATCAAAGAATTACACTGTGTGACGGAATAGATATTCGTTTTACGGATGTAGGGCATCTTCTTGGCTCTGCGGCAATCGAGATGTGGATCACAGAGGGAGACATTTCCAAAAAGATCGTATTTTCCGGAGATGTGGGAAATCTGGATCAGCCGATTATCAAGGATCCAAAGAAAGTGACAGAAGCAGATTATATTTTGATTGAATCTACATATGGAGACCGGGTGCATGGGGATGTAAGACCGGATTATGTCGGAGAGTTTACAAGAATTTTAAAGGAGACTTTTGACCGCGGAGGGAATGTGGTTGTTCCATCCTTTGCAGTGGGACGTACACAGGAACTTCTGTATTTTATCCGTGAGATCAAGGAGAAAAACTTGCTGCCGGACTATCCGAATTTCGAGGTTTATGTGGATAGCCCGTTGGCAATTGAAGCAACGAACGTATTTAATAAGAATGTAAAATCCTGTTTTGACGAGGATGCACTTGCGATTATTGAGAAAGGAATCAATCCACTTGTTTTTCCGGGCTTAAAAACAACGATTACAAGTGATGAGTCCCGGATGATCAATTTTGATACAAAACCGAAGGTTATCTTATCGGCATCAGGAATGTGTGAGGCAGGACGAATCCGCCACCATTTGAAGCACAATCTGTGGAAAAAAGAAAGTACGATCTGTTTTGTAGGATATCAGGCGGTAGGAACACTGGGGCGAAAGCTGATTGAGGGTGCGGAATGCGTCAAGCTTTTTGGTGAGACAGTCGAAGTCAATGCGAAGATCGAAAGTCTGAAAGGTATCAGCGGACATGCAGACCGGAACGGACTTTTAGACTGGCTGTCAGGATTTGAGAACACACCGCAGCATGTATTCGTAGTTCATGGTGAAGATCAGGTTACGGATACATTTGCAGAAGCAATTACGGAAAAGTTTGGCTGGCCGGCCATGGCACCGTATTCTGGAGGATGTGTGGATCTTGCTACAGGTGAAATCCTGTCCGTTGGAATTAAAGAACCGAAAAAGGCAGTGGAAAAACCAGCACAGATCCGTAAGCAGAATGCATTTTACAGAGTGGTCGCAGCGGCAAAGAGGCTGCTTGATGTGGTATATAAGAATGAAGGACTTGCAAACAAAGAACTGATGAAGTTCGAGAATCAGATTAATAATCTGGCAGACAAGTGGGACAGATAAGAGTGTCAGATTTGGCAAAATAATCAGACCTATAAAGTGGTTTGCATGGCTGGCGGGATAAGATGATGCCGGACGTGTGATGTCAAGGGGCAAAAATTTTTTAATTTCATGACACTTACGAATAAGTAACCTGCATATGGAGAGAATTTCTACTAGACGTAATCAGAAAACATCTGGCAGGAGGTTCGAAAAAATGCAGGGAAAAGTTGAAATATGTGGTGTGAATACGGCAAAGCTTCCTATCCTGAAAGAAGAGGAGAAGGAAGCTTTGTTTGCGCGTATTAAAGCGGGAGACGATGAGGCAAAAGAGGAATATATCAAAGGAAATTTAAGACTGGTTCTAAGTGTGATCAAACGATTTCATTCCAGTAATGAAAACCCTGATGACTTATTTCAGATTGGTTGTATCGGGCTGATTAAGGCAATCAATAATTTTAATACGGAGCTGGACGTCAAATTCAGTACTTATGCAGTGCCTATGATCATTGGAGAAATTCGGCGTTACATGCGGGATAACAGCAGTATACGAGTCAGCCGTTCCCTTCGTGATACCGCATACAAAGCAATTTATGCGAAAGAAAATTATGTGAAACAGAATATGCGAGAGCCTACAGTTCAGGAAATTGCACAGGAGATTGGAATAGCCAAGGAGGACATTGTCTATGCGCTAGATGCCATTCAGGCACCTATGAGCCTCCAGGAGCCAGTGTACAGTGACGGAGGCGACGCACTTTACGTGATGGATCAGATCAGCGATCACAAGAATAAAGAAGAAAAATGGGTCGAAAGCCTGTCGCTACAGGCTGCCATGGAACATTTAAACGAACGGGAAAGATACATTATTTCCCTTCGCTTTTTTGACGGGAGAACCCAGATGGAAGTGGCAAGAGATGTGGGAATCAGCCAGGCACAAGTAAGCCGCCTGGAAAAAAACGCACTTCGCATAATGAGGCAGTATTTGGTGGAAAGTTAAAAAGGGACAGGTGTGAGAGGCACTAAAGCCCGTAAAAACGTAGGTGGGGTTAAAAAAGGGACAGGTTAAAGTCCAATTGGGGACGGGGTTTTTTTGAAAACAATGTCATTAAGTTAAGGATTTTAGTAGTG
>NZ_JAJCNF010000109.1:0-307 GCF_020560945.1 Dorea sp. 210702-DFI.3.125 | reverse complement strand
GGCTTCCGCACCTTTTTCTTGTTCTTGAATGAAATGTTGCTCTGCTTGTTGTGAATGCTGTGACCGATGTAGGTTTCCTCTTTCAAAATGCTCTTGACCTGTGCTATCGTCCACGCATAGGCTTTTTCTGCGGGCGCACCGGCGTAGATATTGGCGAAAGTCCCGTATCTTTCATAGTTCAGCCAGCCGGGGGTAGGTACTTTTTCCTCCACCAGAATCCGTGTAATGCTGGCGGCTCCACGCCCGTGTACAGCAAGGTCAAAAATCTTCTCTACAATCCAGCGTGTTTCCGGGTCGATCAGAAGAT
>NZ_JAJCNF010000108.1:0-307 GCF_020560945.1 Dorea sp. 210702-DFI.3.125 | reverse complement strand
ATCTTCTGATCGACCCGGAAACACGCTGGATTGTAGAGAAGATTTTTGACCTTGCAGTACACGGGAGGGGTGCCGCCAGCATTACACGGATTCTGGTGGAAGAAAAAGTACCTACCCCCGGCTGGCTGAACTATGAAAGATACGGGACTTTCGCTAATATCTACGCCGGTGTGCCCGCAGAAAAAGCCTATGCGTGGACGATTGCACAGGTCAAGAGCATTTTGAAAGAGGAAACCTACATCGGTCACAGCGTTCACAACAAGCAGAGCAACATTTCATTCAAGAACAAGAAAAAGGTGCGGAAGCC
>NZ_JAJCNF010000107.1:0-313 GCF_020560945.1 Dorea sp. 210702-DFI.3.125 | reverse complement strand
AGAACGAAGTTCTTGAGGTGCAATGTAAGCATTTGACTGTTTTATCAGCCATCAGGAAGTTGAATCTCTTCAGCTCTCTGATCACTGGTAAAACCAGTTATTTTAACAGCACTGCCCTGCTGATTGGGTTGGCGTTGATAAGTTGTTGCTCATCTTTGCCTGTATCTATAATCAATCTCCCGAACATAATGTGGCGAATCCACAAGGTGTTCTAACATTGATGTTTATTTCTTTTCCAGAAATAAACTTTTTTATAGCCCGGCAGCCACCTACTCTCCCGTACCGTCTCCAGTAAAGTACCATCGGCCGCTTA
>NZ_JAJCNF010000106.1:0-318 GCF_020560945.1 Dorea sp. 210702-DFI.3.125 | reverse complement strand
CTTTCTCATACCGGGCAACCTCCGGGTGTTCCTGTTTGAATTTCTCCTTTGTTTTTTTGAAAAATATCTTCTGGTATTTCTCATAGACAGGCTTACATTCCTGGCAGTCTGTCCGGCTGGCAAGAATCCCGTCAATCACTTTGCTGCGGGTTTCCTTTGGCTTCATCTGATTGCGGTAATCGGCGGCTGATTTCCCGGAAGATTCCAGAAATACTTCTAAGTCCTCCACAGTGGAAAGCCCCTTTTGCCGGAGATAGGACAGGGCTTCGCTGACTGCCTTTAAGTCCTGTGAAGTCCCCCGGTTCTGTCCAGCCCTTG
>NZ_JAJCNF010000105.1:0-318 GCF_020560945.1 Dorea sp. 210702-DFI.3.125 | reverse complement strand
GATTGAGATTGTTTGCAAGGTCTTTTGAAGCCCGTTGCCGGACTTCGTTGCCGACACCCTCTGTCTGGCTATTTTCATGTATGGAGGATAACTGCCTATGGCAAAAAACAAAACAGAGATTCATGTTACAACGGTGTTTGACGGGGAGCTGGACGCAACCGATGTGTTCGTCAGCCTGATTTCCCAGAAATACGGTAAGACAAATATGAAAGAATATCTTGCTAAAAAGAGAGATATGAAGTATAATGAAGATGAGGTTCAAAAGAGCCAGATACCGTCTGGATTGTGTGGGTAAATGGCTATGATGAACGAAATGGA
>NZ_JAJCNF010000104.1:0-321 GCF_020560945.1 Dorea sp. 210702-DFI.3.125 | reverse complement strand
AAAAGAGATTGAACAGCTACGAGGATTTACCGCTGGTTCTGGATGTGGCGGACATTCAGCGGATTATGGGAATTTCAAGAGCGAGCGCCTATGAGCTGGTACACACACCCGGCTTTCCAGCGTTCCGCAGGGGCAGACTTATCAAGGTCAGCAAAATTGCTTTCTTTGAATGGATGGCAAAAGGCTCCGAAACCGTACCGAGAAGCGACAAATAAGCGTGAGTTATGCAAATACTGCCGCACTTTCCAAAGGGGCATACAGAGGGAAAAACCTTAAAAATGATACCGAGACGCTACACCAAAACAGCCTATCTGCGTACAT
>NZ_JAJCNF010000103.1:0-335 GCF_020560945.1 Dorea sp. 210702-DFI.3.125 | reverse complement strand
CAAAACATGGCTCATGCCGTATAAACTGATTCTCCATCCCTATCCCCTGCCTTTGTTTATGGTAATTATATAATTTAGTTATATCCGTTACACTCATGGTATCGCAGAAGTATTGTTTTGTCAAGGATAGTCCGCTATGATGATTGCAGTTGGTAATTTCGTGCCACACAGTACCTTGACAAGTGAATGACCGTCCAAAAGGGATATGACCGGCAGGAGAAGTGACGCATTCGGCGCACCAATGCAGGGAAACACCGCAGGAATGGGGCAGGAAAACGGCTTTTGGGGAGAACGGCAACAGGAAGCATTTTAACCTATTTGATTTATGGGAGGAA
>NZ_JAJCNF010000102.1:0-335 GCF_020560945.1 Dorea sp. 210702-DFI.3.125 | reverse complement strand
TAAAGAACGACTTGAGGAAAACAAAAGAATTGTTGCAGAGCGAGAAAGAGAAAACACACACCGTCCAAGCCATGATAGAGGAATGTCGAGATAAGCAGAGACAGGCAGAACAGGAACGGGATTATGCACTCTCCCATCAGAAAAAAGTAGAGATACCGGTTGAAAAGCCGGTACTCTATCAAAAGTGCGGGAATTGTAAACAGACAGCTTATCTGAAAGCTAAGGAAAAGTATGATATGCAGAGGGAAAAACTGGCAGGCAGATATAAAACAAAAACAGCCATGTATGAAGCATTGATGTTTCTGCTGATATGGTATTCCGTATCAACTACTCTT
>NZ_JAJCNF010000101.1:0-353 GCF_020560945.1 Dorea sp. 210702-DFI.3.125 | reverse complement strand
ATGCCTTTGACGAGCCGAAGCAATGGGAAATCCGGGAAATCAACGAGATTATGAACCAGTGCATTTCTGGCTGGCGGTACTTCCCGAACCCAAGAATGTTTTCAGAATATGGCAGACAAAAGGGCTGGGAGCGTGAAAACCCGGCAACGGACTCCGGCAACCCGTCTGAAAAAACGATGGACGGTTTTGTGGAGGTCACAGAACCGATGGAGCTTCCATTCTGAAAATGACAGCCCGTTGCATCCCCTGTTGCTATCCCGTTGCCGAGCCGGTTGCCGGGGAAAATCCCGAAACTATCGGCTTTTCTCCCCTATGACAACCAAAACAACAGAAAAATAAAAGAAAAGTATAAA
>NZ_JAJCNF010000100.1:0-362 GCF_020560945.1 Dorea sp. 210702-DFI.3.125 | reverse complement strand
GACGGGAAAATCAACTGCGTTGTCACAAAGGACTTATCCCGTCTGGGAAGAAACTATATCCTGACCGGTCAGTACACGGAAATCTATTTCCCCAGCAAGGGAGTACGCTACATTGCCATCAATGACAATGTGGACACCATCAACGGAGAAAGCGAGCTTGCCCCATTCTTAAACATCCTGAATGAAATGCACGCCCGACAGACCAGCAAAAAGGTCAAGGCTGCCATGCGCACAAGATTTGCCAATGGCGCACACTATGGAGCCTATGCACCGCTGGGGTATGTAAAAGACCCGGACAAAAAAGGTCATCTTCTGATCGACCCGGAAACACGCTGGATTGTAGAGAAGATTTTTGACCTTGC